>DAOWJG010000007.1 GCA_030640485.1 Dehalococcoidales bacterium
AGCGAGGCTTCGGGGCTTGCCCGATTCTACCCGGCGGCACCTATTAGCCGGCGGCAGGGAAGCGCTGCTGGCACTGCGCACCATACTCGACAGTGCAATTGAGAGAGCGGAGAAGGCGGAAAAAGCACCGCGTAGAAAGAGAACTAAGGTTAAGGTTCAGTAGAGCTTCCCCTCCAGCTCACGATAACTTAAGAGACGACTTCATGGAGGATAACCTCGTCTTTTTTAAGCCTTGGCAACGAGCTATCTTCCTGAGCCTGTTTAGGGATTAAATATATGGTGGGGCGAATTTATAATGCATTGTAATGGAATCTCGGCCCATAAGCCATAGTCACCAGTCTATTTTGGGTTACCATAGATATGCCTTACTGGTTGATATAACGCTGGACACCGAGTGGATGGTATGATAAACTGACCTAGACAAGTGGCGAAAGGAGCGAGGAATTTCGTAAGGAGGTTTTAAGTGCTCTGAAACTGCGAAGAATGGTAATGTAAGGTGGGAATTTCTGTCTGTCTTACCCCCTACAAGTTGATAACAGTATCAATCGCTCCATCTCCGCAAATTAGCCTGAGTCTCTAGTATTCCCCATCTAGTAGTTTTTTCAAGGTCGCCTCTCCCATCTCAAGTGCTACCTCATGTCTGGATTTATTCCCGCATTGATAGTCTGAGTGGTCTATTTTTGTATATTTTGCGGACAGCAGAATTTTTTATGTGTCTTCGTATGTTGGATAAAGCGGTGGGCTAAAGAATATGTTGGCTATAAGAAACCGAAACGATATTGATATACAGCAGGTATTACGCAATATTGGGTATGGTAATAATTGCCAGCCACCGGCTCGTATTGAGTCTCTGATAGATGATTACGTAGAAAATGTTTACCATCTCATTGAGCCGTCATACTCTTGTATCATCATGGATATTATGCTGGTTCAGGGAGCCAGTGTGGTTATCGACGGTTCGATAATCTTTGAGAGCGAGGTTGTCGCTCGGCTGCTGGAGCGGTGCGACAAGGTTGCCGTGTTTCTCGTGACCATAGGTAATCGCTTGGAGGAAATGGTCCATCTGCTGGCTAAGGATAGGCGCCTGCTTCAGGCGACCGTGCTGGATGCTATCGGCTCAGACGTAGTTGAGAAGGCAGTCGATTTTGTACAGGGTAGGATTGGTCAGGCGGTTAGCTTTGATGGATTTGGCATAAGCCGCCGTTTTAGCCCCGGCTATTGCGATTGGGACATAAGCCAGCAGAAGATGGTCTTCCAGGCTGTGGACGGAGAGTCCGCTGGAGTTCAGCTGACGGAGGGATGTCTGATGCTACCCCGTAAATCAATATCAGGCATTATCGGTATTGGCCCGTCTAACAGCGTAGAGAATTATAACCCCTGCCGTACCTGCCACAAGCAAGATTGCCCAGGTAGGAGGGAGAGCCCAGAATATGACTCGGAAGGGATTACACGGAGGTAAATATAAATAGGTGATTAGAAAAGGATTAGCCGGAGGTAGCTTCAAGCCCCTTACTGAAGAGTCGGTGCGCAGAGTGCATCAGACGGCAATGCGGGTAATGGAGGAGGTCGGCTTTGAGGTAAACTCACCGGTAGCATTGGAGCTCTTTAAAGAGGCTGGGGCTCAAGTCGATAGAGAGAAGCGTCGGGTGTGTCTAGCCCAGAAGAAGGCCTTGGAACTGATAGAGATGGCACCGTCAGAGGTTAGGCTCTGCGGCCAAGACGAGAAGCATGATATACTCCTGGGCGGGAATCGAGTCTATGTGGGGACAGGGGGAACGGCCCTCTATATCTATGAGCCAGATACCAATCAGAGGAGACTGGCTAGCCTGGTAGACTTAAGGCGAATCGCCAGGTTAGTCAACCGGTTGGAAAACATTCACCTGTTTATGCTGCCTACCTATCCCAGTGAGTTACCCATAGAGCAGGTAGATGTAAACCGTTTTTTTGCCGGGCTGGATAACACTACCAAGCATGTTATGGGGGGCGTTTATACCCTTGAGGGGGTGAAGCAGGTGATACGGCTGGCGGAGATTGTCGCTGGCTCTCGGGAAGCGCTACGGCAACGCCCCCTCATCTCGATGATAACCTGTAGTATCAGCCCCCTGAAGATGGATGGACAGTATGGTGACCTGGTAGTAGCCATTGCCCGAAGTGGCATCCCCCTGGTCTGCCCTGCTGAGCCACTGTGCGGGGCAACCTCACCGATTACGCTGGCGGGTAACCTGGTGATTCAGACGGTGGATTCCTTGATGGGGGTAATACTAACCCAGATTGCTAGTCCGGGAACACCGGTTATCTTCGGCTCGGTGGCTACCAGCACTGACCTGAGGAACCTAAACTACCTTGCCGGTTCAGTGGAGATGGGCTTGCTCAATGCGGCTGGTGCTCAGATGGCGCAGTTTTACCAGCTTCCCTTCTATGCTACTGGGGGTATGACCGACTCTAAGGTGCTAGATGCCCAGAGTGGCTATGAGTCGGCTCTTACCAACCTGCTCTGTGCTCTGGCGGGAGCCAATTTTATTCATGATGCCGCCGGGCTGATGGAGTTTGCCCTAACCGTTTGTTATGAGAAGTTCGTTATCGACAACGAGATACTGGGGATGGTGATGAGGGCGGTTGAGGGTATAAGGGTAGATGATGACACCCTGGCATTTGACCTCATCAAGCAGGTGGGGCCGGCCGGTAATTTCGTCGCTGCCAAACACACCCGACATTTCATGCGCAGCGAACACTACCAACCTTCCCTGAGTGACCGGGACAGCCGAGAGGAATGGGAAGCCAGGGGTAGTAAGACTAGCTATGAGAGGGCGGCAGACAGGGTGCAACAATTGCTGGCCAGCCATATTTATCATCTGCCAGATGCAATAAGACGTAGGGTGCTCTCGGAGATAACAGGCGTTGTGGAGTAAAGCATGCTGGTAAACGAGGTGAGTTAGATGGCACGACAAGGGGTGCTGGTAGAACCCTACCAGCGACTTAATCCAGCACAGATAGAGCGGATACATCGGGCTTCTCTGTCCATTCTGATTGACCCCGGCATAGTGTGTTTTAACCGTCACGCCGCTGAGGTCTTTGGCGACTCGGGGGCTGAGGTCTTGCCCATGGAGTCGGAAGGTGCCGCTCGCTGGTTACTCAGGGTACCGGAAAAGCTTGTCTTG
>DAOWJG010000155.1 GCA_030640485.1 Dehalococcoidales bacterium
CATCGGCAGCGTATAGCTTACTCGTCTTCTCCTCATATACCTGACCGGTCTTAAGCCCAGTGCCCATATAATCCAGGAGGGGTACAATCATAAGCCCCCCCAACACCAGAAAAAGCAGCACCAGGATGTAAACATACCCCCCCTGCTCTCTGGCAGTTCTGCGTAGCATTGCCTTTATCATTCCACCCATTGTATTACACCTCCCCATCACCAATCAGGCCTCGTGGTAATTTCAATTGTCCTGGTCTCGCTCACTTCCTTGGGAAATCCGGTTATAGCTGCCGTTAGCTCCAAGCTCAGCACGCCAGCGGCATAGCCGCAATTAGTCTTATCTGAGTCGTCATCAATATACCGAGCTACGGCGTTTACTTCATTTTTGGTTTCATCACCTAGAACATCATAAGCCAGATGCTGCCTCTCTAGCTCACTTGAACCACTACCTGTCAGGGTGTAGGTTACGATATGTTCATATTCGGAACTGGTTTCATCCCACTCAGTCCAGGTTAGGACTAAGGGAAACCCGTCAGGATCGGCCGGTTCCACCTCTTGCGCCATTTGAGCATCACGCACAATATAATGGATAGCGTTCTCCACCTGCTTGACACAGGTCATACGAGCCTTATCCATGGCCTGATAACTGGTAACCTGATAGATGCTTAAGAGTACCCCGCCACCGATGGCACTGCTGATAGCTATCGCCACAATCATCTCTATCATGGTGAAACCTCTTTGGTTCCTATGTATCAAGCCCAATTTATGCCGCATCATCAGTTTACCTTATAGTCCTCCAGTGTCAGCACTTCTTTACCATTATGCCTAACGGTTATCGCTATCTTTTGGATACCTTCATCTTCGTCCAAGTAGCCGTCACCGTCCGCATCCAGTCGCTCCGCCATGGGAACACTAATGCTATAACCATCAGGAATATAGTCAAGCAACTCATACTGCGGTGGATTATTGGTGCTATCATACTCTTGATTTTTCACATACTCCATCTGAGCTTCGGCAAGGTTGTTGGCCGTCTCTCGCTCATCAGCAATCATGAGTCCTTTGGAGGCAGTAGTCAGGCCACCAAGAAAGCCACCCGCAATTATCCCCAGCACCGCCAGGGCAATTACTACCTCAATGAAGGTAAAGCCTTTTTCACTTTTCATCGACTCCAGCCCCTATTAACCAAACTGCCCATAGATAGAATACATAGCTGAAACCAGGGCTATGGCGATGAAGGCAACTATCCCGCCAATAACTATGGTCATCGCTGGCTGAATAAGTGCCACCGCTGAGCTGGTCTTATCCTCAGCCTCAGCTTCGTAGGCCTGGGCTACCGTAGCCAGTGTCTTGTCAAGGTTGCCGGTTTCCTCGCCGACGCCGACCATCTGCACCATCAGGGGCAGAAATAGCCTCCGCCTACTCATAGGTCGGGATAAGCCTTCGCCTCTAATCAACTCTTGCCGAACTTCAGTCAGAGCCTCAGCCATAATCTTATTGGTAGTGCCATAAATAACTACCGCCATAATTTCGGGTAACGGTACGCCGACCTTAAATAGCAGCGACATAGTTCGGCAGCAACGAGAAAGCTGATTAAGGAGGTTAATCCGTCCAAATACGGGTAAACTGAGTTGTAATTTGTGCCACCAAGTCTGGCCGTCCGGGGTTTTGGTATAAGCAAAGATACCGCCAATAATACCCACTATCCCCAGCACAAGATAGATCCCGTAACGGCTAAACCAATCAGTAAGCCCGATAAGCAACTTCGGCAGTAATGGCAACTCAGTGCCAAATGAAGTGTATAGGGTGGTAAAAGTGGGCAAAACAAAGGTGACTAGTAGGCCAACTACAACAATGGCAACAATGAAAACGATAATGGGATAGCGCAGGGCATTTTTCACCTTCTTTCCGGTAGTGGCAGCTCTCTCGATGTGGTCTGCCATCTGCCGCAATACCTCTTCCAGATTACCACCCTGCTCACCAGCCGATATCGCCCGATGATATAATTGAGAGAAAGCCCGGGGGTGCTTACTTAGCGCCGCTGACAGCGAGCTGCCACCGCGAATGTCAGAGACCACTTCAACAATAACTCTCTTCAGGGTCTGATTTGTTGTCTGGTTTTGTAATAGCTCTAAAGAAGTAACAATATCAATACCGGATTCAAGTAGTAATGCCAGCTGGCGGGAGAACATTACCATTTCGGCTGGCTTTACCCGAGAAAAACGACCGGCTAGCATTCCCTTATCCAAAAAGGGAACAACCTGCTTGAGGCTAAGCACTTGGTAGCCACCGTAACCCAACAGGCCGGCAGCGGCGTCTTCGTTAGCCGCCGAGAGCTTGCCCTTAACCAATCTTCTATCTTGAGTATAGGCTACATAAGTGTAATCCATGTTTCACCTCTATTTTGTCTCTGGTTTAAGGTCGGGAGAGTAGGCGCTACGCAGTACTTCAGCTGGGGTAGTAATACCTGCCTTCACCTTATGCATACCATCATTCATCATAGATTTCATTCCGTCCTCAGAGGCTTGGGCTCGAATTTCACTGCTATTAGCTCGATTAGTAATGAGGGTTCTTACATTATCACTCATCGCTAGAATCTCAAAGATTCCGGTCCGACCCAGATAACCAGTATAGGCACAGGTGGCACAACCGGTGCCATACAGGAATTCAGTCTTCTCCTCCCCTATCTCCTTTTCATAAGCCAGCCGTTCTATCAGAGGCGCCTCAATAAGGTGGGTGCAATCAGGGCAAATGCGACGTACCATCCGCTGAGCGACGATACCAATAACCGATGAAGCTATCAAGAAGGGCTCTACACCGAGGTCAATGAGACGGGTGAGCACACCGGCGGCATCGCTAGCATGGATAGAAGTAAGCATGAGATGCCCGGTTAAGGCTGACTGAACGGCTATTTGGGTTGTCTCGGCATCACGTATTTCACCGACCATTATTACATCAGGGTCAAGACGAAGTATCGACCGCAGGCCTCGGGCAAAGGTAATGCCAGCTTGAGGGTTAACCTGAATCTGATTAATATCCCTAAACCGGTACTCGGCTGGGTCTTCAATAGTAACGATGTTCCGTCCCAGGGTATCAAGAGAATTAATGGAAGCATATAAAGTGGTGGTTTTACCGGCTCCAGTGGGGCCACTAATTAAGATCATGCCATAAGGCACCTTGAGTATACTTTCATACTTTGCCTGGTTATCTGGCAGGAAACCGAGTTCCGATAACCCCAAAGTGGCCCGGGCTTTGTCGAGAAGTCGCAGTACTGTCATCTCACCCAAGACGGAGGGACTAGTAGCTACTCGAATGTCTATTTCCCGTCCTTTGGCTTCGGTAGAGAACTGACCATCTTGAGGACGATGGTGATCGGCGATATTCATGTCAGCCAGGATTTTAATTCGAGAAATAATAGCTCGATGTACGGTTAGCGGTAGGGACATCATATCCTGAAGCGTACCATCAATACGGTAGCGCACTCTCAACCGGTCCTCTTCTGGCTCAATGTGAATGTCAGATGAGTGAGCCCTGACGGCTTCTTCAATAATAAGGTTGAGGGCCTGAGCTAGAGGGGCATCAACCGCCGCATCAATAGCCAGCCTCTCATCAAGGGCATCAGCCGGGATGGAGATATTGGAAATCTGCTTTTCAATCTCACCGTAGCCTTTGTAATTGAAGTCAATAGCCTCCCTGACTTCCTTAGCACTGGCGCTTATAGGTTGAATCCTCTTTTTACTCTGGGCAGAGAAAGCCTCCAGGGCAAAGATGTCAGTCGGGTTGGCCATACCTACCTTTAGCGTGTTACCCGAGATAGTTAAGGGTATGGCATTATACCTTCTCGCCATCACCTCAGGTATCAATTGCAATGCCTCAGGCTGAATCATTTGCCTGAGCTGTTTAGTCTTAGGCTTGGGAGGGGCTGGCTTGGTTGTTTCTGTGACTGGCTGGGGAGCTGATTTTGTGCCCAACTCAAAGACCCTTATCCGCTGGTGTTGGGCAAATTGCCTTGCTTCTGGGCTAAGCTCTGGCGCGACAACAATCACTTTATCATCAAGACCAACCTCATAGGCCTTAGTATCAAACAAGGATACCTGCTCCAGACCCACTTCCTTCTCCCCGCTCAGAAAATCTATACCCAGGCTGCGCCCGGCCCCGTCCAGGTCAACATAGGCCAATATATCAAAACTATACTCAACCCCGGACCGGCTCTGAACCTTCGCCTTTTCCTCAACCCGGTAGCCCCGGCTTACCAGAGATTCTACCAGCTGCTCTCGTGTCTCAAACCTAAACGGCTCGCCTGCCTTAGCTGGCTGCATAGGCTTCTGGGTTAATAATGTCGCTATCTTC
The DNA here is from genome assembly GCA_030640485.1 of Dehalococcoidales bacterium. Classification (GTDB taxonomy): domain Bacteria; phylum Chloroflexota; class Dehalococcoidia; order Dehalococcoidales; family UBA5760; genus UBA5760. The sequence continues at coordinate 4,339 of DAOWJG010000155.1, forward strand.
TCTCCGTCAATGACCTTTATCCGTTGCTTATGAGCCAGCTGTTTTGCCTCCCGACTGATTCCCGGGATGGCAATAATAATCCGGTCACGAATACCGGTGTCGTAGGCTTTGTTGGCGAAGTTGAAAATAGTGTTCACTTCTGTCTCTCTATCGCCCCCAACCGCAATGCAGATAGCCATAGTGTAGCTGATAAAACCATCATCCTTTTGCGCCAGCATATCAAAGGTATGACTAATCCCCGACTTCCCCACCAGGGTAGCCCCTTCGGTTATCTCATAACCCTGATTATGCAGATACTCCCAAATCTGGTCCCTCAACCTCGGATCAACCTCCGATTGCAGCACTTTATCTCCCTCTCCTAATGACTCAGATGGAGTATAGTTCGCCAATCGGCGAAGGTCAAATGTATCATCGGTATGTAAAAGCTTCTCTTTTTTCAAGCTAGCCATCCTTAATCCCAGGTCACCAGGCTTAAATGTCCGTAAAACTGCCGTTTAAGTTTCATTAAAATCCGACTGGTATATCCCCTCAAACCTTTCCCTCCGTCGAAATCCAACCACTGCGTATCGCTAGGGCAACAGCATGGGCTCTATCATTAGCATTCAGCTTACGAAGGATAGCACTGACATGACTTTTAATTGTTTGCTCACTAATGCCCAGGATATCAGCGATTTGCTTATTGGTGTTGCCTTCGGCAACGTAGTTCAGTATCTGCGTTTCCCGATGAGTAAGCGGGGCGATTACAGTTTCTATAGCCTTTCCCATTGATGATATATCTTCAAATTGCTCCAGCACACGCCGGGCAATCTTAGGTCTGGTCATAAGGCTATCATTTATGGGATATTCACCCCGAGACGCCCGTCTTATGGTGCTAATGAGTTCTTGCGCAGCAGTGTTCCTGCTCAGGCAGGCTACAGCCGCCGTCTTAATAACCTCGAAAAGCTCTTCGTCATCGGGGTCAGGGCTCATCATTATTACTTTTGTATTTGGGTAGTATCGGGCAATTTTTCTCCCCAGTTCCATTCCGCTATGGGCACCGAGAGCCGAGCCCAGCAGGGCAATATTGGGAAGACGAGCCTCAATCATTTCTAACGGGCCGTCAGAGGGATCACAATCCAATATCGTGAAGTCAGATTGTTGAGATAGTGCCTGGCGCACCCCGGCTCTGAAAAATGCTTCCTCATCAATTATCATCACGGTAATTTTATTCACTTGGCTACCTCTCACTTAGCTAATATTTTTATATGTTACGGGCAGTTAATAGGTTATCGCTATCCTCTCGAGGCTGGTCTAATAAGAAAGGGCTTTCCATTCCCGTATCTAGCTTGACCATCTTTGACTTCTGCGAAAGGAAATTGGCAACATCCTCCCGATGAAATCTCCGGTCACCTCGAGAGCCGATACGGTATGTCTTTATTATCCCCTGATTACTCCACCGCCTTATCGTGTTTATATGCACATTAAGCAAGCGAGCTACGTCACTTGTTGTCAGCATAGGATTAATCTCTTCGTGATTTGCCATATCCACCTTCCTCTCTTAAACTACCTTAAACTTACCTCTCCCTATTCTGCCTCATTTTACTTCCCAATACAATCACCCAAATGGGCTATCTGGACAGCTAACTAATCCCTCAATAGTAATAGGGCAATTAGAGTAGCAAAAAATCCGGCAATAGTCAATAGTAGGGTCAAAAAAAGACCGGTAGCTGAACAGCTATCTTAGGTAGAAGTCGACTACCATATCTACTGCCTCTGTCCCCACCTCGCCACTAAGGTGAAAGGTAATTCTAACGTAATGTAAAGGAGAATTGACCTTTAGTAGTGATTGACAGATGGCGCCAACTGTGCTTATATTAACAGGCGTGCGGGGATAACCTGACTGCTCTACAGGGCATTGGTTTAGCGTTGCTTATAGCGACTGCAGCCTAAGCTTAATACTAAATAACACTAGGCCAGGTGTAAAGTGCCAAAATGTCCTAACTGTGGTCAGAGAACCAGCGGTGACTTTTGCCAGTGGTGTGGTTACCCTATACTGAGGGGTGGCTCCACCGGGAAAGCAGGGGCAAAGATGAAGGCAAAAGAAGCCAGGGAGAGAACCAGAATGGAAACCAGGGAGGCTAAAGAGAGGGTCAAGAGGGAGGCTGAGGAAGCCAGAAAAGTTAAAAAGGCTGAGGCACTGGTTAAGAAGGAAGCCGAGTGGGAGGCTAAAGAGAAGGCCAAGAGAGAGGCCGAGGAAACCAGAAAAGCCAAAAAGGCCGAGGTGCTGGCTAAGAAGGAGGCTGAGCGGGAGGCTAAAGAGAGGGCCAAGAGAGAGGCCGAGGAAGCCAGAAAAGCCAAAAAGGCCGAGGTGCTGGTTAAGAAGGAAGCTGAGCGGGAGGCCGAAGAGGTCAAGGGTAAAGCAAAGGGGGAAGCCGAAGAGCCAGTAAGTGCTGAACTTTATAAGGGAATAGTGAAACTGACCATAATGCCACCAATAGATATCGGTCAGGTCAGGAAGTTAGAAGAATACTTATATCAGGTTCAAGACCTGCGTCTAGTATTGGTTGGTGGTTCGGTAGACGAGGGCACCGAGATTGTGGTATCAGCCGAGAACCCCATTCCCCTAATAGATGCCCTAAGAGAATTACCTCCTGTAGACCAGATAGTTAAGAAGGGCAAGACTATTCAGCTTACACTAAAGGCAGAATAGTCACATTACAGGATGATCAGTCACTGCCCATTTGGATCTATTATATCTCTTCGGGCTAACATATCTTAGCTACTCGGTACGCCCTCTTCGCGCCCGTAGGATAAGAATAACGGCCAGCGCTCCGCCAATCCCTATCCAAATATATTTAGTCCAGTTAGGCAGTGCTACCCGAGAACTGCCAATATAAAATGGGCTAGGCATTATCCAATTACTCTCATTAAGGGTGCCATCTATTGCTTTCACCCTCCAGTAATATGGGGTCTCCTTCTCAGTTGGCGCTAACTTCTCTTCTGCAGTAAGGGTATATTCTGAGTCGGTGAGCCCTCTCTTCTCCAATACTATAGTGGCAAAATCACTATCAGTTCCAATCTGGAGAACATAGGTTATACCACTGGGGTCAGTAACATCCTTCCAGTCAAAATAGGTCTCGGCTTCAGCGGTAGCGGCAACTATTGGCAGTAATGGCACTGGCGTTAGCGGTGTTTCTGATTCCATGGTAAAGATAGTGGTGACACTGTTGGCACCATCGCTGGCGGTTACCACATGGCTTCCAGGGATGCTGGGTGGTACAGTAAAAGTGGCTGAGATGGTCCTATCAGCACCAACCTCGGTTGTGGCAACATTAAAGACCTCACCATTACTATAGGTTATGGTAACCGTAGCATCTGCTACAAACCAGATGCCACCGATAGTTAGCTCCATACCCACATGACCCGGCGAGGTTCGGTTGGTAGCCGGGTACAGGCTGATGCTAGCTAGGATAGTCAAAACAGTTAATTCAGCTTCAGCCACGTTATCGCTTTCATCACGGACTTGTACTCTGGCGATGCCACCATCAGTATAGGCAGGATGGGACGGGATGACAAAGCTACCACCTAAACTACCAAGGCGATTGGTATGTAGGGATATCGGAGTCGTGGGAACCTTATTGCCATCAATGGTGATGGTAACACGCTCCCGCGCCCCAAACCCGGTGCCGCTAACCGCCACCGCCTTATCTATATCCTGTAACGAGGGAGCTAAGGTTATTTTGGGCTTTACACCAAACTCAGCCTCGGGCCTATTGCCCGACTCATCAATAGCGGTTATGATATAGTTGCCAGCCGGGCCCTCGGGGACAATAATAGTGCCTGTAAATTGGCCATCACTATCGGTCCTGGTATCACCACTTATTATGTCAACTGCATGGCCATCATATTCAATGGTAATTTCTTGATCAGGACGAAGGCCCACGCCACTAATCCTGACCTCAGCACCTACCGTCGCTTCTTCAGGTTCTACCTCAATTTCACTGCCAAATACGGTAAATGAGGCAACCGCCATTACTTCTTTACTTATGCGATAAGTAGCGTAAACATAATACTCGCCATCATGCACATCTTCTACGTCTTCACCGTCGTTAAGTTCCTCAGGGACTTTGAAATAGGTATCGAATTCACCGGGAAACAGTGAAGTCTCGTCACTGGTTCTAATGTTTCTTTCCAGTAACTCGTAATGGGTAATTTCATCGTCAATATAATCGCCCGCGTTAGCCTTATCACTGGAGAAGTAGAGATAAACGTAGCTACCTTCGTCAAAGCCCCTGCCCTCGATATCAATCTTGTCGCCGAGTTTACCCTCATCGGGACTGAGAATAAGCTCAATCTCAACCGCAGCCTGGGCTGGCACAGTAAGAAACGACACTAGTAGTAGAGGAAGGATAATACCTAATACCAGTACGCAGAAAACTCTATGGTGTCTCATCTGTTACCCCAGCAATTAGCCGATAAATACCACCTAAACTTCTGTGATAATAAACTATAAGCTAATACCCGTCAATACTGAGCCTCTGTCTGAGTAAAGGTTTGGGGATGAGTAAGGAAAGGTAGATCAGGGTTATCCCAGCCGGTCGCCTTTCTTTAAGTTGACATTCCTGATAAACTCAGCGGCGCTAATCTTAGCCGAACCGGCGGGTTGAACCTGGTTGACCATTATACTGCTATCCCGACAGGCAACAGCAAACCCCTCATCACCTACCAGGATAATCTCACCAGGAGTAGCCCCAGAAACCGAACTTATCGGTTTGGAATCAAAGATTTTCAGTTTTTCTCCCTGATAAATAGTACTGGCGCCCGGTCTGGGATTAGTGCCTCGAATCAGGTTATAGACCTCCGGGGCAGACTTAGCCCAGCTGATGATGCCATGCTGCTCCCGACACAATGGCTCGTAGGTCGCCTGGCTATCATCCTGGGGGATGCGAGGTGCCTTGCCCTCTCTGACAAGCTGAATCGTCTCCACTAGTGCCGCCACTCCCATAGGATATAATTTATTAAAGAACAGGGAACCCATGGTATCATCAGGCAGGATATCAACCTCTTTTTGAAGTAGTATCGGCCCGGTATCGATACCTTCATCGGGCCAAATGATGCTTAAGCCGGTCCTGGTCTCCCCCTGAATTATCGGCCAGTTTAGGGCGCTACCACCCCGGTGCTTGGGCAGTAACGAGGGGTGATACATGATTGTGCCCCTCTTGGGACAATTCAGTATCGCTACGGGCACTATGTCCTGAACAAAGGTGAGTACTCCCAGCTCTGGCTTATAGGAAGCCATAGTCCCGTAAACGCCAGCATCCTTCATATGGATGGGCTCATGGATGGGGATACCATTCTCAGTGGCTAAGGTTTTGAGGGGGGCTGGCTTTTTGGGGTCACCACCAGGGATAAAAACCGCCATTACTTCGCCCCCTGTTTTAAGGATGGCTTCAAGGGCTTTAGAACCGAGTGATGGGTGG
>DAOWJG010000082.1 GCA_030640485.1 Dehalococcoidales bacterium
ATAATTCGGTAGCTATCGTCTGCGGCCCGCCGATTATGATACGGTTTACCCTTCCGGCACTGGAAAGATTGGGCTTTAGTCCGGAGCAGATGCTGACCACGCTGGAGAAAAGAATGAAGTGCGGCATCGGTAAGTGCGGGCGCTGCAATATCGGCAATATCTACGTCTGCCGTGACGGACCGGTGTTTAGCTACGCCCAGATTAAGAGCTTCATCTCCAGTGAATATTAAAAAGACTTCACAGTCCGCGGTGCCCTCAGTAGTGCGGGCGAAAAAATCACGATACCAGCATCCCTTCCATCTGGGCCATGATTTGCTCGTTGGTGAAGTGGCTTAAGGCTATAGCATCGCTCGGGCAGCCGCCGATGCAGGCACCACACCCCTTACATAACGCTTCATTAACCCGACACACCTTCTTCTCCTCTTCAAAGCTAATAGCACTGTAAGGGCAAACCAGGGCACAGAGCTGGCAGCCAGAGCAGATTCTTTCATCAATGGCCGCTGTAGCTGCCTCAATCTCTACTTCACCCTTGCTAATCATAGCTAAAACCCGGGCGGCGGCGGCAGCAGCCTGGGCGACGGTGTCGGGGATATCCTTGGGCCCCTGAGCGCAACCAACGACAAAGACCCCGTCAGTGGTCGTTGCTACCGGGTCCAGCTTTGGATGCTTTTCCAGGAAAAAGCCGTCGGCGCTGCGGCTGATGTTAAATAACCGTGCCACTGCCTCCATATCGGGTCGTGGCTCCAGAGCCACACACAGGATAACCATGTCTACCGGCACCCTGGTTACTAAACCCAGCAGGGTATCCTCAGCGATCACCACCACTTTCCCCTTTTCCTCCTCACTGGTTGCCTGGTCGGTGATTTCACCTACCTTACCGCGGATAAAAATAATCCCCTCCTCGGAAAGACGCTCATAGAACTCTTCGTAGCCCTTACCAAAGCAGCGCATATCTATATAGTAGTCATATACCTCGGCGCCGGTCTTTTCTTTGATGAGGTGGGCATACTTAAGGGCATACATGCAGCATACCCGAGAGCAGTACTCATGATAGTTTTTGTCCCGGCTACCCACGCAGTGGACGATAGCTATGCTCTGGGGGGTAGCGCCATCCTTGAGCACGATATCGCCGCCGGTTGGTCCGGAGGAATTTACCAGTCTCTCAAACTCGAGGCTGGTGATAACGTTATCCAGCCGCTTATAGCCATAATGGTACATAGGGGTGGGGTCAAGCACATCAAAACCAGTGGCTAAAATTACGGAGCCTACCTCCACCTCAACGATTTCATCTTTCTGTTCAAAGTCAATTGCCTTTACCTCACAGACCTGTTCGCAGAGACGACATTTGCCTTTGAGGAAATAGGTGCAGTGCTCAGTATCAATAACCGGGACATTAGGCACTGCCTGAGGGAAGGGCGTATAAATAGCCTTTCGCTTACCCATGCCGGCATCAAACTCACTCTCAGTCTTAACGGGGCACTTTTCCTGGCAAACACCACAGCCATTACACTTATCGGCATCAATATACCTTGCCTTCTTCCTGATTTTAACCTTGAAATTACCAATATAGCCGGTAACCTCCTCCAATTCGCTATAGCTCATAAGCTCGATATAGGGGTGGGAGCCTACCTCGGTCATCTTCGGCGTCAGAATACAGGCGGAGCAGTCCAGGGTGGGGAATGTTTTATCCAGCTGAATCATATGCCCCCCGATGCTGGGACTTCTCTCCACCAGACAGACCTTATGTTCCGAGTTGGCAATTTCCAGGGCGGCCCCAATGCCAGCAATACCGCCCCCGACTATCAGAGTCGTCGGATTGAATGGGACCCTCCTGACCTCTAGGGGCTGGTGATAATAAACTCGCCTCACTGCCGCACCAACTAGTGCCTTGGCTTTCTCGGTAGCCAGCTCCTTATCCTCAGTTACCCAGGAGCAGTGTTCACGGATATTGGCTATCTCAATTAGATATGGATTTATCCCGGCCTCCTCAAGGACGCGGCGGAAGGTAGTCTCGTGCATGGTTGGTGAGCAGGCCGCCACCACGACGCGGTTAAGACCAAACTTCCGAATATCATTCCGGATGAGCTCTTGACCCGGGTCAGAGCACATGAAGATATAGTTACCGGCCAGCACCACCGCCTCTAAACCACGGGCAAACTCGGTAACCTCCGCGACATCAACTATGCCCGCAATGTTGCTACCACAGTGGCAGATATAGACCCCGATTCTGGGTTCGCTTCCCATATATCCCCTCGGCTAAATTGTCTCTTGAACTAAGTTTGAAATACCCCTCGGCTTGATATTTCCTTGGATTAATTACGAAAAATCCCTCTCGGCTACAAGGCTTTTAAACCAACTACAAAACGCCCTTAATTATAATGCCTTCTGAACTAACCACGAAACGCCCCTAGCTATAGCGCCTCCTGAACTAGTTCGGCAAGGCTCTTAATCTCAATAAAATCACTCTTGTCTAAGGTCAGTACGCTATCCTCAAAATTGAGTAGACAGTAAGGACAGGCCACGGCTAATACGTTAGCGCCTACTTCCAGAGCCTGCTCTATCCTCATATCAGAGAATCTCTCGCCACTTTTGGTTTCCATCCAGATCCGGCCGCCGCCGCCCCCACAGCACAGGCTATTCTCGTGGTGATAGGGTAGTTCAATTAGCTTAAGACCCGGAATGTTCTTAAGTATTTCCCGCGGCTCGTCGTAGATGTCATTATGACGTCCCAGGTAACAGGGGTCATGATAAGCAACCTTCTTATTCACTTCTTTGGTGAGTTTTAATCTCCCTTGTTTTATAAGTTCGAGCAGATACTGGGAAGAATGTATTACCTCAAAGTTGCCGCCGAACTTGGGGTATTCATTCTTGAAGGTATGGTAGCAGTGGGGGGAAGAGGTAACCACCGTCGTAACCCCGATTTCTTCAAAAGCGGTGATGTTATTCTGGACCAGACGCTTAAAAACGTTCTCGTCACCAGCCTTACGAACGCTCTCCCCGCAACAGTTTGCCTGATTACCTAGGATACCAAAATCCACCCCGGCTTTTTTCAGGATATTGACTGTGGCTTGGGCAACCCTCTGGACACTGGGGTCATATTCCGGGATACAGCAGGGGAAATATAATATCTCAGTTCCCTCGGTATGGAGCTTCACGTCAAGGTCTTTTGCCCAGTCGGCGCGCTTGTCTTCGGGTTCACCTAGTGGATTACCCACTCCAGAGATATTCTTGATGGTGATGCGGAGCGAGTCGGGAACCTTGGCAATGCCTAATTCAGTAACCGCCCGACGTAGGGCCCGCATCACGTCTATTATTTCCACACCACGGGGACACCGCTTAACACAATTATTACAGGTAGCACACAGCCACACATCCTCATCTTCAAAATCAATCAGTCCCAGTTGCCCTTGGTGCATTATGCGGCGCACGATAAAGTTCCTCACCTTATTCCAGGGGCACACCGCGGTGCAGGTCCCGCACTGGTAGCATAGTTTGAGGATGTCGCCGCCTTCCTCATTGACAATATCGATCACTTCTTTGAGCGGCGTTACTGGTGGCATACTCTTCTCACTTCTAGGCCATGTTCTTATCGACTAGCTGGCACATTTATATTCATAGATCAGTATTCGTGGTGCCCTCTGCTTGGTACATAATCAGTAAATGGGGGATAAAATGGTCAAAAAGTATCTCTCTAGAATAATTATACGTCATAAGAGTAGGGTCTATCAAATACTGGGTGACTTTAGATATATTATTGTATAAAGTGGCATCAGGTGTTAGGATGAGATGATTTGTATGCCCTGTAAGTATTCGAGTTAAAATACTAATAGGCCCTAGTGAAATGGGAGCAAAAATAAGAAGTCATTACCTCTAGCGAAGTAAGGGCAAACACTCTATAATTAGGGGTGTGGAACAGACTAAGCTTGCTGATGTTAAGCAACTGATTGAGAACCTGGGGCAACTCCCCGAACCGGTGGCCCAGCCTTTCTTAATCGTGGTTAGTGGCTTACCCGGAGCCGGGAAGTCTCATTTTTGTTGCCGCTTAGCCCAGAGGCTACCGGCTGTTATTCTGGAGAGTGACCGCTTGCGTAAAGCCCTTTTCCCATCACCAGGTTATAGTGTGGCGGAGAGTTCGCGTCTTTTTCGGGCGTGCCACCTCCTTATAGAGAGGCTCCTAGAGAAGGGCATTCCCCTTATCTTTGATGCTACCAATCTATCCGAGCGTTATCGTGAGTACCTTTACAGTATTGCGGAGCGTTTAGATGTCAGGCTGGTGCTGGTGCGGGTTGAAGCGCCCCCTCAGTTGGTATACGAACGGCTTAAGGAAAGAGAGGCAAGTTCAGTGGGTAACTCGGATGCTGACTGGGCGGTTTACCAGCGGATGATGCCGCAGGTTCAGAAAATCCGCCGCCGTCACTTCGCTGCGGACACTTCCCGGGATATTACCCCGGTGATAGATAAAATTGTGAGAGAGGTTAATCGGTGAAAGGAGGTTAAGATGGAGATTAAGGTTGTAATTGGCAATATCGCTGAGGTTGAAGCCAGCGCTATAGTAGTGAACTTTTTTGAAGATATGGAGCACCTTGACGGCGATATTGCCACCGTAGATAGGGCTTTGGATGGCGCTATCGCTGAGCTTATCAGGCAGGGTGAGATTAAGGGTAAGCTCAATGAAATTACCCTGATTCATAGCCTGGGTAAGCTACCGGCGGCGCGGGTGGTAGTTGTTGGCTTGGGTAAAAAGGAGGCGCTATCACGGGATAAGATTTGTGGTGCCGTGGCTGAGGCCTGTCAGCAGCTCCGGCAGAAGGGTTCCGCTAGTATCGCCACCGTTCCGCAAGGGGCGGGAATAGCCGGTATAGGTTCGGAGGCTTCAGCTCAAGCCGTAACTGAGGGTGCCCGGCTCGGTCTCTATACCTTCCGCCGGCACATACCAAGGGAAGCTGATTATGGCGAGATCGGAGAGTTTACTGTAGTGGGCGCTAGTCCAACCGAGCTTCAGAGTCTAGAGCTTGGCTGCCATAAGGGGAAGGTGTTGGCTGAGGCAACTAACCTGGCGCGCGATATGGTTAACGAGCCAGCTAACTATATGACCCCGGCCGTTATGGCGGAGACGGCAAAGGGGCTGGCGGAGAGTCATGGGCTTGAGTGCCGTGTTCTGGAGCAGACCGAGATGCAGGAGCTGGGCATGGGGGCGCTACTAGGGGTGGCTCAGGGAAGCCGAGAGCCGCCTAAATTAATCGTTCTCCATTATCGGGGGGGTGATTCTACGGAAAGTATAGCTCTGGTGGGTAAGGGGATAACCTTTGATTCCGGCGGCATTTCCATAAAGCCCTCAGAGAAGAT
>DAOWJG010000010.1 GCA_030640485.1 Dehalococcoidales bacterium
CGGTGAGACGGGTACTACCAGCGTTTGGGGCTTTATTATCTCCGCGGCTGATGCTATCAGCAGTGCCCGGCCAGGAGCCAGGCGTGAGTCGTTGGAGGGCTACCTGCAGCGGCTAAAGGCGCTGGAGGACATAGCTGGCGGCTTTAAGGGAGTGGAGAAATCCTTTGCTATCCAGGCCGGTCGGGAAATCCGCATCTTGGTCAAGCCAGAAGAGGTTGATGATTTGGGGGCGATGCGGCTTGCCCGGGACATCGTTAAGAAGATAGAGGAGGGATTGCAGTACCCGGGACAGATTAAGGTTACGGTGCTCAGAGAGACGAGAGCCATAGACTATGCTAAATAACACCGATAATAAAGGTTGGGACGGGAGAGAGCTTTTGTCGACTGAGACATGGTCTGTGTCAGTTATCTCGTGGTGGGGCTAGATTATTACTACCGGAAATTCTGGTCAAGAAATGGTAAATTAGGGGAGCTAATGTTAGTATTGGTGATTGGTGATGTAATCGGCCGGCCGGGGAGAAGGGCGGTAGGTAAGCTTCTGCCCGCTATTAGTGAGCAGTACGGGGTGGACTTGGTCGTGGCTAACGTGGAGAATATTGCCGGTGGCATCGGTGTAACGTCAGCTACGGCTCAGGAACTACTAAAGGCTGGTGTTGATGTGCTGACCTCAGGTAACCATATCTGGGCGGAGAGGGAGATTATTCCTTACCTTGATGGCGAGATGCCTATTCTGCGCCCGTTGAATTACCCGCCGGGCGTGCCGGGGCGGGGTTATTTATTGAGTGGTCAGGTTATGGTGGTTAATCTGATAGGCAGGACCTTTATGAGTAACTTTGATTGCCCCTTTAGGACGATGGACAAATTGCTTGGCGAGCTTAAGCCTAAGCCGCCGGTTATTATTGTTGATTTCCATGCTGAGGCGACGTCAGAGAAGGTGGCCCTGGGGCGATACCTAGACGGTCGTGTTAGTGCCGTGCTCGGCACCCATACTCATGTGGGCACCATTGATGCTCAGTTACTGCCTCAGGGTACGGCCTATGTTACTGATATTGGTATGACTGGGCCCCTTGATTCAATCATCGGTGATGACATTGAGGCGGTAACCCGCCGTTTTCTGACGATGATACCCTATCGGCTATCGGTAGGCAAGGGCAGAGTAGTATTTAATGCCGTGCTGGTCAGGGTGGATGAGGCTAGCGGTCGTGCAGTAAGCATTGACCGAATTTCTCAGGAGGTAGAGTAACCGTGTCTCAAGTCGACCTCCACATACACTCCACCGCCTCTGACGGGCGACTTAGCCCCGAAGAGGTTGTCGCAAAGTCAGTAGAGCATGGGTTAACCACTATTGCCCTTACCGACCATGACACTGTAGATGGTATTGTCCCCGCCCTAGAAGCGGCTAAGGCTTTCCTTGGCTTGAGAGTCATACCCGGCGTTGAGCTCAGCACCGATGCCCCTCAGGGTGAGGTTCACGTTCTTGGCTACTTTATAGATTGTACCGATAGGGAGCTAATGGCTAGACTGCAAAGAATGCGTAATTCCCGGCAGGAGCGGGCTCAAGCAATGATTGCCAAACTGAGGGGTTTGGGGGTTAATATTGAGTGGTGGCGTCTCCAGGAGATAGCGGGTAGTGGCTCTATCGGTCGTCCTCACCTGGCTCAGGCGATGCTGGAAAAGGGCTATATCACCTCGTTTAAGGAAGCATTTACTAATTACATAGGTCGGGGTGGTCCTGCCTATGTTGAGCGTCAGAAGTTAACCCCGGTGGCGGCAGTAGAGCTAATACTGCGGGTTAACGGACTACCGGTGCTGGCACACCCTTTTACCGGGGGCGACCCGGAGACGACAGTTATTGAGCTAAAGGCGGCTGGTCTGGTAGGCATTGAAGCCTATTACAAGGATTATAGTGCTGATGAGGTTAGTCGGCTGTTGGGCTTGGCTAATAGGCATAATCTTGTGGTTACTGGTGGTAGCGATTACCACGGTCTGGATACTGAGAGTGAGGTTATGATTGGCGGGGTTAATGTGCCGCTATCGGCGGCGGAGCACCTTATAGCTTTGGTGAAGTCACGGGTGCTCAACTAAGCCAGCCGGTAGCATGGTCGAGCCGCTATGTAATCTTAAGTGAAGGCGAGGGCTTTTTGGGACCGATTTATCATATGAGATTATCTACCCGTGGTGATAGAATAGCTTGATATAAAGTCTTAATTAGGAGAGCTTGTGTCTACTGAGTTTTGGCTACTGGTAGTGGGTGCCTACCTTTTGGGCTCGGTGCCGTCTGCCTACCTGGCGGCTAAGCGGTCCCGTGGCATAGATATCAGGCAGCATGGCAGCGGCAATGTGGGGGCTACCAACCTGATGAGTTTAACCTCTAAGCGGGTAGCTATACCGGTAATCATCTTTGATTTGTTTAAGGGGATGGGAATGGTGTGGGTGGTTTGGTGGCTGGGCATGGGCATTACGGAGCAGGTGGTAGTGGGGCTGGCGGCATTATCCGGGCACAGCTGGTCTATCTTCCTCCGCTTTAACGGGGGCAGGGGTGTTATAACCACTCTAGGAGTAGCCTTTATGATTCCTCTGTTAAATAATTTAGTCCCCCTGGAAATAGTAATTCTTATTACTATTGTTTTAAACGCTATTGTCTGGGTTAGCTCTTTTTGTTTTAAGAACGGACCAGTGGGAGTATTCATTGCGGCAGCCTCAATGCCCTTACTTGGTTTGGGGTTTGGTGCCCCACTTCCCTACACCCTAGGTCTGTTAGGTATGTTTCTAATAATAGTTATTAGGCGGGTAACGGCCCCACAACCCATAAGTGTTACCTCAATTAGTAAAAAACAGGCACTGCTTAATCGCCTCCTTTTTGACCGGGACATAAGGGACAAGGAAGTCTGGGTGACTCTAGTCCTTGAGCAACAGGAAAAACAGGGAAGGTTGGCGGGTAATAAAAAATGAAATGTGCTACTCACCCTGATGTTGAAACTAACCTAAGGTGTGGTAAGTGTGGTAAGCCAATATGCCCTAAGTGCCTGGTGCAGACGCCAGTGGGCGCCCGATGTCGGGATTGTGCTCAGTTGCAGAAGCTGCCTACCTTTCAGGTCACTACCAGCTATTATCTGCGGGCTATCGGCGCCGCAGTAGGTATGGCTTTTGCCTGTGGTGCCGCCTGGTGGGCAATTAGGGTGGTGATAGGTGTCCCTTACTTCAATTTCCTGTTGGCGGCTGGTTTTGGCTATGCCATTGGGGAGGTGGTTGGCCGTTCGGTTAACCGTAAGCGCAGTCGGTGGTTGGCCTTTATTGCTGGGGCTACCGTGGTGCTCAGCTTTGTGATTAGTATCTTCCCGCCCTGGGGACCCTGGTTTGTGTGGTTCAGCGTACCGGGCTTGGCTATTAACCTTCTGGCGGTGGCGCTGGGTGTCTGGATTGCTATCACCCGGGTGCGCTAGAAGGCTTGCGATTTGGCTGGGGTATCCTCTCATAAATAATTAGACGGTGCCCTGAGCTTATCTTCGACTAGACTATCCGATAAAGATTAACTGCTTAGTTTCTTTCTCAGCCGCTCCATTACTTTGGCCATGGTTTCTCCGGCCTTGGCCCTAATGAGGACGGTAGCTTTATAATCAAGGGGAGTGGGGCTGAGATTGATGATGACCAGTTTAGCTCCCGAACTGACCGCCCGCGCTGGAATATCGGCGGCGGGGTAGACAATCAGGGTTGAGCCAATTACCAGAAACAGGTCAGCACTTTCGGCGTGGTGGGTGGCGTCGTCTAATACTGCCTCCGGTAGCATCTCACCGAAGAAAACAATATTCGGTTTCAGGATACCGGAGCAAGCCTCACAAAAGGGGATGTCCTTTCCCTCATCCAGCCTGATTTTAACCTGTTCAAAGGGGTAGTGCTGGCCGCAGCTTAAGCACACCGCCGATCTGAGATTACCGTGTAATTCAAAAACCTTCTCATCGGGCACCCCAGCCTGCTGGTGGAGGTTATCTATATTTTGGGTAATGACCGAGTCCAGCTTGCCCAACCGCTCTAGCTCAGCGATAGCATAGTGGGCTGGGTTGGGCTTAATTTCCGTAGACAGGCTCCCCTCCCGAATTAGTTGCCACCAGAGCCGCCTGGTTTCGGGGTCTTGGGTAAACTTTTGATAGGTAAAGTCATCGGGGTCGAACCTGTCCCAGATGCCACCGGGGCTACGAAAATCAGGGAGACCTGATTCGGTGCTAACCCCGGCTCCGGTAAAGACGACAATCCTTTCAGTCGCCAGCATCAGGTCGGCGACTCTATCCGCCAGGGTATCTAGGTTCTCACTTCCCACGATATTAGCCTCACTTATTGTGTATATAAGTTATACCATATTACCCCCTACCTGTTAA
>DAOWJG010000095.1 GCA_030640485.1 Dehalococcoidales bacterium
CCCCCAGACCAACCTCAGCCGGAGACAGATAAATGGCCTCCCCACCCAACTGCCGCATCGCCAACTCAAAGCTAACCCTGGTTCTCAACGAGGGCTTCTCAAACATAAGAGCCAGAGTCTTACCACTGAGTAAAGATAGCCAGCCCCCAGACTTCATATCAATAGCATCTTTAATGAGTGAGTGAATATCCTCACCACCGAGGTCAGATACAGAAAGTAAGTCCTTACCCAGCAATGTAGCCTCCTTTATATTCACCTAGTATATCACGAAAAATAACTATTAAGTAGCGGGAGTGAGGTAGATAAGTGGTCTCAATTACTTTACTTTTAGGAAAGAAATCGCTTTAATGGTGGTGGTTGGTTATGGATGAGATATTAATGCACCCCATCGGAATAATCCACTCACCCTATCAAGAAAGTAGGAATATCCCCATCCAGGGGACCTTTAACGATAAGGTTGAAGCCTGGCTCGAATTAAAAGATGAGTATGCCAGTGGCTTAAAAGACCTGGATACATTTAGCCACGCCATAATAATATATTACTTTCATCGGTCACATAGAGAAAACCTTGAAGGGAGACCATTTCTGGAAAAGAATAAACACGGCATCTTCGCCATCAGAAGCCCTCATCGTCCCAACCACATCGGGCTTTCTATTATAAAGATTAAGAGCCTAAAAGCCAATAGGGTATATTTTACCGGGGTGGATGTGCTGGATGGGACACCGCTCCTGGACATAAAACCCTATGTTAAGTATTTTGACAGCCGAGAGAATGTCATTTCAGGCTGGCTGGAGAAGCACTTTAAGAACGGGAAAATCCCCGATAAAACAACCATCAAGTGATTAAAGCCGTCAGAAGGATATCTCAGCCTAAAGGAGATTAGAATTGTGACTGGGAAAAAATTCCCCATGAGATAGCTCTAAAATTGTGTAACGAAATCCGGGCGGAAAACAAAGGAAAACGGTTTTCCACGGGGAGGCTTCAATGCCGGGGCTGCTACAAGCGGGCTAAGGGAGACGTGGCCAAGATGTGCCTATCGAGCGAGCAAGGCTGCTCCCCAGGTGAACAAACGATGTAGGCAGCAAGAGGGAGACAGATAAAAGGAGGCTAATAATGACCGATAACGAAAAGGCCAAAAGCGAGAAGTTTACCGTATCCGGAGACCAGCTAGTCGCGAAAATCAAGCAGCTCATACATGAAGGTAACATCAGAAGGGTCCGTTTGATTTATAAAGAGAAAACGGTATTTGATATTCCGCTGACGATAGGAGCCCCAGCGGCGGCAGCCATAATTATGGCCGCTCCCGTCCTCGCCGCCATCGGCGCCTTTGCGGCACTGGTAACCGAATGCACTATTGAGGTGGAGAAGGTCGAAAAACCATAACCCAAATATAGAAAGGTAACGCAATCTCAAAGAATAGCCTTAATGATGAAGGGAAGCTATATCCTCCTTATCCCGCTACCTGAAGGACAGACGATTAAGGCCGGTAGCCTGCCGGATACCTATTTCCCCAGTGGCTGTTATGCTTACGTCGGCTCGGCAATGGGCGGCTTTACATCCAGACTGAACCGCCACTTAAAACAGAACCGAAAACCCCTCTGGCACATTGATTATCTCTTACAAAAGGCGAACATTAGCGGTATCGCCTTATGCGAGACCGATGACAGGGTGGAATGCGTCATTGCTCAGGCTCTCAGCCATCAATTTGACTGTATCCCAGGCTTCGGCTCTAGCGACTGTAAATGCCTAAGCCACCTCTTTTTCTCGGCTGATGAGAACCAAATGAAGCAAACCATTTTGGCAACCCTCAACTCATTGCCTATAAGCAAAAGAATACACCGGTTCCCTGCCGAAACAGAGGCCCAGAAATGACAGAAATTATCCTGGTAAGACACGGCGAAACGGAATGGAACAGACAGGAAATATTTAGAGGCAGGATTGATATTGAGCTGAATAAAACTGGAGCCAAACAGACGGCGTTATTAGCCGAATACCTAAGCCGAATAGAGATAGCGGCCATCTACTCCAGCCCACTAAAGCGAGCCTTAAAGACAGCCGAAATGGTGGCTAGCTATCATAAACTTGAGGTAAGCATTGCTCCCGGACTTATAGATTTTGATTACGGGAAATGGCAGGGCCTACCCCATCAGGAAGTAAAGGATAGCTACCAAGAGCTTTATGCTGAGTGGCTTAGGAACCCTCATCGGGTAAATATGCCGGGTGGCGAAAGCCTTAGCGATGTCAGGAGGCGAGCCCTCAGTATGGTGGATAGTATAATATCCCAGTATAAGGGCACGGTAGCCCTGGTATCCCATCGCGTGGTGAACAAGGTTCTGATATGTGCACTACTGGGACTGGATAATGCCCACTTCTGGAATATAAGGCAGGACGTTGGCGCCATCACCACCTTCACCTATGAAAACGACCGCTTCATCCTCACCAGACATAATGATACCTCTTTCCTAAAATCTATCCTAAAAGCCCGGCCCCGTGATTTTTGAGCGTCTACAGTAGCACCCTCAAGTCATCAACCCGAAGTCGCTACCCTTTTTCATATCTAGTCAGGATGTTATAATAGAGACTGTTTTAATAGAGCCAAGGAGATAACCAATGGACATTCTAGAAGCCATACGAGCCCGCAAGAGTATTCGGGGCTATAAGCCTGACCCGGTCCCCCGGGGAATCCTGAGGGAGATTATTAATATCGCCAGCCGCGCCCCCTCTGCAATGAACACCCAGCCGTGGGAAATCACCGTGGTTACCGGGAAGGTGCTGGATAACATTAAGCAGGGTAACATTGACATGGTGAGTTCTGGAACGACACCAGAGCCGGCAGTCCGTTCCAAGCCCTTTGAGGATAAGTACCGCCAGCGTCAGGTGGAACTCGCCATTCAACTCTTCGGACTAATGGGTATAGCCAGGGAAGACAGGGTAAAGAGAGCCGAGTGGTGGCAGAAGGGCTTCCGTTTCTTCGATGCCCCGGCGGCGATTATCCTGTCGGTAGATAGGTCACTTGAGGAAGCACGTTCTCAATTTGATATCGGCACCCTGGCGCAAACTATCTGTCTTACCGCCCTAAACTACGACCTGGGCACCTGCATTGAAGACCAGGGTGTAACGTTTCCCGAGATTGTGAGGCGGTTTGCTCATATCCCCGAGTCCCAGCGAATCGTCACCAGCATCGCCATCGGCTACCCGAACCGGGACTTCCCGGCCAACAGGTTAGAAAGCAAGCGTGAGCCAGTGGACGAGATTGTCACCTGGTACGGTTTTGACTGACACGGACTTAGCGCTAACCCAAATCCTCCCCATTCTGCTATAATAAACCTATGAAAGAACCACGGCTAGTTTTGTTTGACGGCAACGCCCTAGTTCACCGTGCCTTTCATGCCCTACCCCCGTTAACGGTGAGTAAGACCGGCGAAATGGTGGGTGCCGTCTATGGTTTTGCCCTGATGCTCTTAAAGGTAATCAACGAGCTAAAACCGACCCACTGCGCCATCGCCTTTGATATGAAAGCCCCCACCTTCAGGCACCAGCTCTTTGACCAGTATAAGGCACAGCGCCCCCCAACCCCGGATGGACTGGTCAGGCAGCTAGGGCGGGTAAGGGAGTTAGTTGCCGCCTTCCGCATCCCCATCTTTGAGCTTGAGGGCTTTGAGGCAGACGATGTTCTAGGTACTCTCAGCCAGCAGGCCAGCCAGCAGGGCATTGATGCCGTCATCGTGACCGGTGACGCCGATACCATGCAACTGGTATCCCCTAAGGTGAAGGTGCTTTACCCCAAGCCGCGGGGAAGCTTCAGCGATACTACCCTCTATGATGAATCTGCCGTAAGCCAGAAATATGGAGTTACGCCGGAGCACATTGCCGACCTTAAGGGACTAAAGGGTGACCCCTCAGACAATATCCCCGGCATCCCCGGTGTCGGTGAGAAAACGGCGGTCAAACTCATCCAGCAGTTTGGCACCATCGAAGAGATATATGCCCACCTGAGCGAGGTAAGCCCGCCCAAACTCCAGGCGCTCCTGCGCCAGAATGAAGCTATCGCTCACCAAAGTAAGGAGCTGGCCACCATCGTTACCGAGGTACCGCTCACCCTTCACCTTAATGACTGCCAGACCGGCCGTTATGACCGCCAGCAGGCAACCGAGCTTTTCCGCGAGCTGGAGTTTTTCAGCCTCCTGCCGAAACTACCCGAAATACAAGCCGACGCCGGAGCGCTCGAAGCCTCTCCACAAGCCGGAATTATGCCTCAGGTTGAGCCCGCCTATCATACTATAACTACCACTCCAGCCTTTGATGGGCTTCTGAACCGCCTTAAAGACGCCAAGTCCTTTGCCTTTGACCTGGAGACAACCAGCCTGGATGCCATGTCGGCGAAGCTGGTGGGCATCTCGGTATCACTAGCTCCGGCCGAGGCTTACTACATCCCGGTAGGCCACGTCGGCTGGGGAGAGGTAGAACAGTTACCTCTGAAACAGGTCGTAAGCGGGCTTAAACCCCTACTGGAGGATGCTTCCCTCCCCAAGCTGTCCCACAACGGTAAGTACGATATGACGGTGCTGGCTGAGTATGGGGTAACAGTCAATAATCTAGCGTTTGACACCATGGTAGCGGCCTACCTCCTGGGTGAGAAATCGTTAGGTTTAAAAGCCCTCGCCTTCGGCCGGCTCGGTATTGAGATGACAACCATCAGCGCTCTTATCGGCACCGGAGCCAAGCAGCGTTCTATGTCAGAGGTGGCAATCAAGGAAGCCGCCGATTACGCCGGTGCCGACGCCGACATCACCGGGCGGCTGGCGGAACTGCTACAGCCGGAGCTTCACCAGCAGGGATTATGGCAGCTATTCTCTGAGGTTGAGATGCCGCTGGTGCCAGTACTGGTCGGTATGGAGAAAAACGGCGTCGCCCTGAATACAGGACTACTACAACAGATGGCGCACCGCCTCGGCGAACAGCTGCTCAAGCTGGAGGCAGAAGTATATAACAGCGTGGGCCACCGCTTCAATGTAAACTCCCCCCAGCAGCTAAGCTCGGTCCTGTTTGAGGAACTGAACCTACCAACAACCAGAAAAACAAAGGGTGGCTACTCCACCAGCGCTTCAGTTTTGGAGGAGCTGCGCGGCGTTCACCCGATAATAGAATTAATCCTGGATTACCGCCAGTTAGCCAAGCTCAAGTCAACCTATATTGACGCCCTACCGGCACTGGTAAACCCCAAGACAGGTCGGGTGCATACCAGCTTTAATCAGACACGGACGGCCACCGGCCGCCTTTCTTCCAGCAAGCCTAATCTACAGAATATCCCGGTTCGAGGTGAAATGGCAAGGGAAATCAGGCAGGCATTTGTGGCGCCACCCGACTCTTTCCTTCTGGCAGGGGACTATTCACAGATTGACCTCCGCGTCCTCGCCCACCTATCCCAAGACCCGGGTCTCCTAAGCGCCTTCCGGCAGGATGAGGACATTCACGCCACCACCGCCGCCCAGCTCTTCAACGTGGCAACCTCACAGGTCACCCCGGATATGCGTCGCCTAGCTAAGACAGTCAACTTTGGGGTTATCTATGGTATGAGTGACTACGGACTGGAGCAGGCAACAGAGCTATAGCGGGAAGAGGGTGCTCGGTTTATTGCTGACTACTTTAAAAAATATCCTAGGG
>DAOWJG010000142.1 GCA_030640485.1 Dehalococcoidales bacterium
AAAACAAGGGGTTTTCACCATTTTCTATCACTATAGCCCGTTTTTCTTACCGGTTTCCAATACAGGTAATCATTTTGTCCGGAGCAGGCTTCTGTAGGTCTCTTGCAGTAGCAGAGCGTCCTCCTCCAGATTGGGGCTTTCGCAGATGACCAGCCCCTTGATGCCGTGGTCCTTGAACGTGCGCAGAAGTTCAACATACTCCAGGTCTGACTCTTTTAGGTTCAGGTGATTTAATTCCCCCTTCTTTCCGTAGGCAATGCCGGCGATATGGATGTGCATATTTGCCAGGGCGGTTTGCCCCAACCGCTCTTTGACCCGTTTCAGGATAGCGCTAAACTCCGGGTAGGAATTAGACTTCCCCGTCCGGGCATGCCAGTGGGCAAAGTCCAGGCAGGGGGCCAGCCCCTCCAGTTCGCTGCTTAGCTCAAGTATTTCGTCTATTGTTCCGAACTGAGCAACCTTACCCATAATCTCCGGCCTAATTAGGACCCGATTATTTTCACACTTTAACTGGTCCAGTGTTTCTTTCAGGTGTTTCTTGACGGTCTGATAGGTCTCACGAGGAGGGTCATCGAGGTAAAAGGCGGCGTGGAAGACAATGCTTTCCGCTCCACAGAGAGCGGCAATGCGGGCTGTCGCCAGCAGCCGCTGCTGGCTGGCCTTTATCTTTGCCGGCTCATGGGCGTTAAAGTTCATGAAGTAGGGGGCGTGGGCGGACAGTCTTACCCCTGCTTTAGCGGCTGTCTCGGCAACCTGGTAGGCGGTCGCCTCACTCATCCTGACTCCCCGAACGAATTCCAGCTCCATACAGCCGAGCCCAAGCTCAGCGGAACGCTCGATTCCGCAGACGGCAGTCCGCAGTCCGGCGCTATGAGGAATACCGGCAGTCCCAAAAAGCAGCCCTGCCATTTATTTCCCTCTCCCCCTTGATTATTCTGAATATGATGGTATAGTATATCACAACTGTAATTAAAGGGAAGAGGATTAGACGGATGGGTTACCCAAAAATTGGTAGGCAAAGGGACTTGATAAAATAGAATAAATTAGATACACTAAGGATAGTTGTGCCCTGGTGCTTTCCAGGGTTTATTTATAACTAACATAACAACTTACTTATCAACTCAAAGTAGGAGAGATAAAAGGAGTACCTCGAGATTTGACAGGTGAGTTAGGGGAGGTCGGTGTGACTGAGAATTTTGATATCCTTCGTTCTCGCTTGGAGAGCGAGCGTGAGCGCTTAAACCATGAATTGGAGCAGATGGAGGCCAATGCTCCCGGTACGGATGAGAGGCGTGATGGTAGCCCCTTCGGCAAAAGGGAGGAGGAAGCTACCGAAACCGCTGAGTTAGAGACCAGATTGGAGTTAGAGAAGCGTATCAAGGACCAGTTGATGACAATTGAGCATGCCTTCGATAAGTTTGAAAAAGGGACCTATGGCTTGTGTGATGTTTGTGGCCAACCGATAGCCCCGGCCCGATTGGAGGCGCTTCCCCAGGCAGGCCTGTGTTTGGATTGTAAGGCCAGTCAGGCAAAGAATGCGAAAGGTAAATAGTCTTCGGGGTGGACGGTGGCAGAATATCGCCTTTTCCCTCATCGCTCTGTCGGTGGTGCTCGCAGACCAGTTCAGCAAAGCGTGGATAAGGTCTAACATAGCCGTAGGACAATCACTGCCGGAGGGGGCATTTTTTCACATAACCCATAGCCAGAATACCGGCGCTGCTTTCGGCATCTTTCAGGATCATACGTCTTCTCTAACGGTAGTCAGCTTTATTGGGGCTGGCATTATTCTGGTCTACACCTTCTATCTCTGTCGCCGCTTTCCCTTCTTAAATAACATAATAAGCAAGGCGGCTCTGGGTGCGATGCTCGGTGGTACAGTGGGTAACCTGATTGACCGAATAACCCTGGGCTATGTTACCGACTTTGTCGGTGTTGGTACCTTTCCTGCCTTTAACGTTTCCGATGCGGCAATAACTGGTGGTGTTGGTGTCTTTGCCGGTTCTTTGATATATCTCCTGATTAAGGAGAAGCAGGAAGCAGGTGGTAGCGACGAGGTGGACTGCCATCAGATTTGAGGGCTATCCACACAGTCTAAAGGCTTGACAAAACCCCCTGGAGAAAGAACCGGATACAACCCTGCTAGCCTACAAGGGCTGATTTGCCTGGCGAATTACGGTTTCTTCTCACCATCCATTTACCTATCCCCGGTATAAGCTGGTATACTGAATGGAAGCGCGCTGTTTTGTTGAATGAACTGTGTTGAGTAAAGTATTTAGCTTTGTCGCTAGCGAGCCGGGGGTGCGCCTTGATAGGTATGTTGCTGAGAAGTGCCCTGAGCTTTCCCGGACC
>DAOWJG010000063.1 GCA_030640485.1 Dehalococcoidales bacterium
AGGTTCCAGAGCCTCGCCTGGTTCCATATCCGCTCGCCTGCTTTCAGGAGTTCCTCATCAGAATATGGTATCCCGGTTATCGCTCTTAGCATTGGGGAGTAATCAGACATGTTTGGCATACCAAAAAAGGTAAAGAGACACATCCCTGAGGAATCAACAACTGCCGTGAAGTCCTGGAACGTCTTAACCAGCCCTGCCTTCCCCTCATAGGTTAGTCTATCAAGCTGGATTGGCCATCCAAGAACCTCAGGGGCAATAGTGTATCCCCTGACATGGCAGCCTCCCCGGTTTGAGGTAGCATAGTTGAGCCCGATGCCTTTAATAGCCCTCGGGTCGTATGCCGGGAATTCCTGCTTCTTGACTGTCATTGATAGCTCCGGATGACCATAGTGCTCAGCCAGCCGGTATGAGCCTTCGGCTAATAAATCCCCAATGACACCTTCCCTCTCACCCATCAAGCGCACCATTTTAATCATGGCATCACTATCACCAAATCTCATCGGGAAGGGCACATCCTTCTCCGGTATATAGCCCCGCTCATAGAGTTCCATGGCACAGGCAATGGTTGAGCCAGCAGAAATCGTATCCAGTCCGTAGTCATTGCAGAGATAGTTGGCCTTAGTAATAGCGTTGAGGTCCTCAATGCCACACATTTCTCCCAGTGACCAGGTCGTCTCATATTCCGGACCCTCGCCATGCTCTCCCCGGTATTGTCCTTCCCGTATCTCGGTAATTCTACCGCAGGTAATGGGACAGGCAGCACAGGCCCCCCTCTTTATGAGAATCTTTTCGACAATCGCCTCTCCACCAGTAACGCTGGCGTTAGCCGCATAGGTATCCTGGGCATTTCTGACCGGGTAACCACCAATCTCATTTATGATGTTAACCAGGATCGACGTGCCATATGTTGGCAGGCCCTGACCAGATATTGGGGCTTCTTTTAGTAGCTTCCGTGCCTGAGAATTTGCCGCTTTGAGCCCCTCCAGGTCAGCAACCTCAACCTTCTTAGTTCCCCGGACAGCAATTCCCAGGAAATTTTTGCTACCCAGAATAGCGCCAACTCCGGTCCTGCCAGCCGCCCGGTTAAGGTCAAACATAACACCAGCAATTCGTGATAGCTTCACTCCTGCCGGACCAATAGTCATAACTCTGGCTTTCGGGTTCGTTTCCGGCTTTACTGCTTCTTCAATCTCAACTGGTTTCTTCCCCCACAGTCTCTGAGCATCCCTTATCTCAACATTGCCATCATTAATCCAGAGATACACCGGCTTCGGTGACTTCCCCTCAATAATAACCATATCATAGCCGGCCTTCTTAAACTCAGGCCCAAAGAAGCCCCCGACATTGCTGCAGGCAAGAGTCCCGTTTAGTGCTCCTTTGGTTACTACCATGGTTCTGCCTCCGGCCGGAGAATTAGTGCCACTAGTCGGACCAGTAGCAATCACTATCTTGTTCTCCGGGGCAAAGGGGTCAACCTTTGGGTCTACCTCGTCGTAGATTATTTTTCCGCCATAGCCCCGGCCACCAATGAAGAGTCTTACCCACTCCTCGTTTAACTTCTCTTTCTTTATCTCTCCCGTAGATAGATTTACCCTAGCGACTACACCGTTAAATCCTTTAACCATTAATGACAATGACCTCCTTAAATTAGAATAGATTTAACCCCGGAATTGCACGCCGTGTTAACTCATTTGTCATTAGTCCACCTCCTCTATCTGTTTTCGTTAAGGGTTACAGTTTAGAAATCTTGCCCCCGAAACCAAAATTGCTCAACCACCACCCATCGGCGGAAACATTGTAATCACATCCCCATCTTCGAGTTCGGTATGAACCCCATCCAAAAACTGGATATGACGGCCCTTCTTCAACATCTTCACGTGGCGTCTTAGCTCACCAGACTCATCAAATATTTCCTGCCGACACCCGTCTGAATCGCATAAAACGTTTAACAGGTCCTGGACACTAGCCCCGCTTTCCAGCTCAATTTCTTCCTCCTCACCACCAAATAACTCCCTGAAGGTGGCAAAGAACTTTACCTTTATCCTCATAATCTAGCTAACCTCCCCTTCACCACAATCTTCACATCTCGGATTCCTTTCCAGTGGAACCTCGCCCATCTGGCAACTTAGCCCATCCCACATCAACAATCGATTCTCCAGGAGGCGTCCCATACCAAGGCTATATTTCAAAACCTCAGTGGCTTGAATACAACCGATAACACCCGTGGTTACCCCAACTACCGGCGGGGCCGTTGACGGCGGAACTTCCGGGAATATACACCTGAGGCAGGCCGTCCTGCCCGGGATTATCGTGGTCGCCTGTCCATAAAATCCGTGAACGGCACCATGAAAGAACGGGATCTTCTTGTTTAAGGCGCTTTTGTTTAGCACATACCTCGCCGGGAAGTTATCCATGGCATCCACAATCATATCAAAATCAGCGACAAGCTCATCAACATTATCCTTATTTATCGTTTCCGAGATAACCTCCACCTCAACCCCGGCATTCATCTTTGTGAGCTTTTCTGCAGCAGACACTAACTTTTTCCGGCCGATATCACTCTCCCAATGCAGTATCTGTCGATTCAGGTTAGACAGGGCAACGATATCATTATCAACCACTCTTAGTTTTCCAATCCCAGCCACCGTAAGATATATTGCTATGGATGAACCGAGGCCTCCGGCACCGGCGAGAAACACCTTAGCCTCCTTGAGTTTGGCCTGACCCTCTTCACCAAATATGGTTATCTGCCTCTTATATCTCGTTAACTCGTCCCGGGTCAACATAGCAGAATTCTCCGATTCATAACCTTATGAATCATCTCGGCAAGCGCTTTTCCATGGCCCGGACATGGGCCTCAAATCCCTCAGCCCGAGCCATAGTTACCGCTGCCGGTCCCAGCTTTCGCAAACTAGCCTCATCCAGATTGACTAGATTGATGAACTTAATAAAATCAGTCACATTGAGTGGTGAGCTATAGCGAGCAGTTCCCCCGGTGGGTAAAACATGACTCGGTCCAGCCACATAATCACCCAGAACCACCGTTGATTTGCCACCAATAAATATGCACCCGGCGTTAGAAATCTTCTCAACATAAGTATCGGCTTTATCTACCACCAGGCAAAGGTGTTCCGGGGCATAAAGGTTGGCTAGTTCGATAGCCTCTTCCACACTAGCCACGACTACTATCTTTCCCCTGCTTTCCAAAGATTCAGTGGCCACATCCTTGCGAGACAGAGTCTCTAGTTGTCGCTCAACCTCCCGGTTAATCTCATCGGCCAAATGCCGCGAGGTAGTTATCAGAATGGCTGAGGCCAAGGGGTCATGCTCCGCCTGGGCAAGTAGGTCAGCGGCGCAGTATTCCGGGTTTGCTGTCCCGTCAGCGATAATTAACACCTCACTCGGTCCCTGAAGCCCGTCAATATCAACTACCCCATATACCAGTTTCTTAGCCAGCACGACAAAGATATTACCTGGCCCACAAATCTTATCCACCTTAGGAATAGACTGGGTACCAAAGGCTAAAGCCGCGATTGCCTGAGCACCACCGACACCAAAAACCCGGCTAACACCGGCAATATCAGCGGCTACTAAAATAGACGGCGGAACCAGCCCGCCCGACTTGGGTGAGGTTGCTAAAATAACTTCCTTAACCCCGGCGACCCTGGCCGGTATCGCCGTCATTAAAACCGTTGATGGATAGGAGGCAGTGCCACCGGGCGCATATACCCCAACACGCCCCAGCGGACGCATCACCTGCCCCACACCCTGCGTGAAAAACCCCTCCCCCAGGCTATCTCTTTGCCTTTCATGAAAGTCGCCTATCCGCTCAGCAGCTAGCTTAAGTGCCGCTACCAGCTCAGAATCCACCTCATGATAAGCACTGGCTATCTGCCCTTTATCTGCCTCTAGCGAGGTAAGCTCCACCCCGTCAATCTTTGAGGTAA
>DAOWJG010000207.1 GCA_030640485.1 Dehalococcoidales bacterium
CGCTAAGAGCCAAGGATTTCCCCGAGTTAAAGCCGCTAATTGATAGAGGCCAGGTCAATGGAGAGCTATTATATGCGCCGTTTAAGGACATGTTCATCAAGCCTGATGGGTCCCCTTACAAGATTGCTTGGACGGCTGCTATATATGAGGTGGAGCCTATCGCGCAATGTGTAAAGATGTTAGAAGACTGGATGCCAAGGTTTGGTATTCCTATAGAAGACGTTATTATGTTTGATGCTCGTTTTGACTTGGATGCGCATATAGGCTGGTATGAGGATGTGATGGCCCTTACCGACAAGCCAGATTTCATCATCAGCCACAATGTTAGTGCCGAGCTGATGGTTCCGGTCGCTGAGAAGACAGTCTACGAGGCTGGTATCCCGATCTTCACTTTTGACTGTGGTATCGACACACCTGCCGTTACCTCATTCATCGCCCATAAGTTCGAGGGCCCGGGTGGAACTGACATACTCGGAGAGTGGCTGATAGACGACCTCGGGAAAAGAGGATTTGGTCCCGATAATCCGGTGGTCGTTGCTGAATTGTGGGGTATGCGCGACATGAAAACCGCCCAGCTACGTAGTGAGGGATTCCACAAGGCGGTCGATAGAGAAGCGTGGATTACTGTACTAGAATCTGTGGATACCAACTGGGCTGAGGAGCAAACGGCGACAATTACCGCTGACATGGCAATGGCCCATCCGGAGATCAGGGCCTTCTTCCATCATGGTTGCGGTGGAGCCGGGATGGTGCCTGGACTTGAGTCGATTGGTATGCTCCTACCACTGGATGATCCGGAGCACATCATCATTGCTTCTAACGATACTGAGAACGCCATGTGGGATGCTGTGGCAGCAGGCGTGGGAGCTGATACCTTCTCGACGCATGGTGCAGTAGAGCCGACTGACATCGCCTTCCAGGTGGCCATATGGAGTGTCATCTTTGGACAGCCGGTGGAGAAGTTCTATAAGTGCCCCTTTATCATGATTACAGCGGACAATATTGATACCGTTCAGATTGGGGGGGTACCACCTTCTGCGGGTTGGCCAAGGGATAGATGGGATTTATGGGTACCTATGGATCCCTCGGCTGACTACGGATTCGAGCAGCCTAGCCTAGAGCTGAGGATGAAGTATCAGGGCTACTAATTCTGGTTTAAGGTAAAAACTGGATGTAGGGTAGCTACTGCTAGACTGTAGATAAAGGTATGGCAGAATCCCGCGAACCGCGGGATTCTGCCATTTGTCATAGTACTCCTTAAAACCGCAGCGTACCCTAATTCTATTTCGGCAAACGTGTTAATTGGAGAGCCAATTACTCCTTTAAGTGGTAGTGGAACCGCGAACGCCGTTTAACCTTTTTGTCAAATATTGGGGTAATATCTGACGGCTTCTAATTACTTACTCATTTCTTTACGGTTAACCCAGCTTTTAGGTTGTCCGCCTTTAAGAACCCTGACCACTTCTCTGAAAACTCCCTGGCGAACCTTGATGACCGAAGCTTCAGAATAATAGGAGGTGTGTGGGGTAATGATTACATTATCCAAGGTTAAGAGAGGATCATCGGCTTTGGGCGGTTCTTCTTCCATGACATCCAGGCCAGCGCCGGCAATCTTTCCGGCCTTTAGGGCGTTATAGAGAGCCTTTTGATCCACGAGACCGCCTCGGGCAGTGTTTATCAGATAGGCGGTGTTTTTCATCTTTCTAATTGTTTCTTCATTAAACAGGTGGTAGGTTGATTTTGATAAAGGGGCATGGATTGAAATAACATCGGAAATTTCTAGCAATCTGTCGAAATCCACCAATTCCACTCCGAATTTTTTTGCTTCCTCAGGGGTAACAAAAGGGTCAGTCGCGATTACCTTGAAACCAAATGCCTGTGCCTTTTTGGCTACCATACGAGCTATATTTCCAAAAGCAACTAAGCCAAATGTCTGACCTTTTAGACAAAATATGGGTTTAGCTTCACCTGGCCCTGGCCCTAGGCCCCAGGCTCCTTGTCTAACTTTTCGGTCGAGGCTATTAATCTTTCGTTGGAGAGCTAACACCAGTGCCAGGGTATGATCTGATACTTCGTCAAAACAGAAATCAGGCACATTAGCTACATATATTCCCCTTTTGGTAGCTGCTGGAATATCAATGTTGTCCACTCCAATCCCTACTTTTACCACGACCTTACATCTTTTCGCTGCTTCCAGTAAATTTTCGGTAGCTCGTGCGAGCTGTACCACGATGGCATCGGCATCACGAACGTATTGAACAACAGTACCTTCGTCAAGGCAAGGACATAAGTAAAGTTCAGCACTAACTTCACTAAGAACTTCTTCCTCAACCTTCGTGTCTGGAAAGCTGCTGTCTAGCAACACTACCTTATATTTCTCCAAGTGTTGCCTCCTTAGCTAGCCTGCCGGCTCGCATACCGGCAGGCACCGTCTCCATCCCCATATGGATCTTTACCGACTGGCAGGAGGATGCCCTCTTCAATCTCTCACCCATTGTAGCCCAGATGGCTCAGTGACGGCAAGCCCTTCAGATTGTCAAATTTCGAGCGCGGTGTTATAGACTACTCGGCTACCTTGTCCTCTTCACATTAGTATTTAACCATAGTTAGGATGTCGGCGGCATGCTTTACGGTCTTGCCCCCGATATTGTATGCTTTCAGTATGTTGTCAGTATCTAGGAGTTCCCAGCCTTGGTCTGGTTAAAGTTTGCTGTCTGCCTGGTTATCATCCTGTTCTCCGGGGCAAAGCTAGCCCGCTATGGGGATGCTATTGCGGAGAAGACGGGGCTGGGAAGGATATGGGTAGGTCTGATTCTCCTAGCCGCCATCACTTCTATGCCTGAGTTAGTTACCGGGGTGAGTGCGGCGGCTATCGTCAAGCTCCCCGATTTAGCCGTCGGCAACCTATTAGGCAGTTGCCTGTTTAATCTGGCTCTGCTGGCGTTACTGGATATCATGCACCGTCCGGCGCCGGTCTTGAGTCGGGCCAGCACGAGACATATACTATCGGCTAGGATTGGCATAGTGCTTGCCGGGGTTGTTGCCGGAGGCATATGGGCTGGGGGAAGATTTCCCGGATTAACCCCGGGGTGGGTGAATGTTCCGGGCATTCTACCACTGGTCTTTTATGTAGTGAGCGTCTGGTGGATATTCCGTTGTGAACGAAGCCGACAACCGCAGCCAGTAGAGGTTGTCTCCCCCCGGTATCAAGAATTGTCGGCGAGAACGATGTACCTGAGATTTGGCTTAGCCGCCGCCGCCATTATTGGTGCTGGCATATGGTTATCATTTATCGGTGGTGAGATTGCAGCGACCTATAACTGGCATACCAGCTTTGTCGGTAGCCTATTCTTAGCCATTGCTACCTCGCTTCCGGAATTAGCGGTTACTGTTGCTGCCCTTCGCTTGGGGGCGATAGATATGGCGGTGGCTGATATATTAGGTAGTAACATGTTTAACCTAGCCCTTATTACCCCGGTTGACCTTGCCTACCGGCAAGGACCTATTCTGTCGGTAGTGTTAAAGACCCACCTTATCACGGCTGTACTGGCCATAGTTATGAGTCTCGTCGTTATTACCGGGCTTAGATTTAGGCAGCAGCGCAAGACATTTTTCTTTATCAGTTGGCAGTCGGCGGCGCTCATTGGACTCTATATTTTCGGGATGCGTTACTTGTTTATTTCCGGCATAGGTTTGGGGTGAGCCGCTTTTTGCTGGGGTTTACTTTAGAGGAAAGTTTTGTTATAATCTCAAAAATTGGCTAGGCGAAATTGCTTAGGCAAGATTGTTTTTCAAGGTTAATCCTGACTGGCAACGGTCTTCCTGATAGAGTCCCGGGGGCGGTGGGGAAAATACAAACGGTATATCATGCCCTTATAAAAGCAAATTAGTATTGGGCAGTGCCCTTTTATAATTTGATGTCACCGATAGGTCGTTGTATGCTGATTAATAGATACAGCCTAATCTGGGTTGGGAGAAGACCAGCTCGTGGTATGTGTTGGGCAGCCGTAAATTCTCCCCGTGTATGAGCCCCAGAATTTTTCAGAAAGAGGTGCGCCATGTCTGCTGAAGAAATCACAAGTAGTGTCGAGACTATCGAAATTGAGGCCGAGAAGACACTTGAAGAGGCTAGGAACCGGGCTAGTGAAATTATCCTTAGGGCCAGGGAGGAGGCCGGCAGAATTCTCTCCGCTGAGGTGTCCCTGAACGAGGTAAAAGGGGAAAGGGAGCGGATTATAAGTAGGGCTGAGGAGACGGCTAACCAAGAAATTGAGGGCGCCAAGAAGAAGGCGGCTGAGATTAGAAACATTACTGGCAAGAAGACAGGGAAGATTGCGGAGCGCATGGTAAATATTATCACCGGAGCTGAGGCGGGATGACGGCAGTAATCCTCAATTCCCCGGAATCTATGACCAGAGTTAGAGTAATTACGTTAAAGGATTACTCGGAGCTGACCCTTAAGGCTTTACATAAGGTCGGGGTAGTTCATGTTGAGGAAGGTAAAGAGTTAGAGCCAGTAGATAGAGTGGCTATTGAAAGTCAGCAAAAAGAAGTCAGCGAACTGCGGACTTTTGTGAGTAGCATGCTGAGTTATATAAAGGAGAAAGAACAGGTATCGCTGGGGGAGGATGTCGAGGTTATCTACACCCGGCCCTTTGGTGAGATTGCTAAAGAGGTAAGGTCGCTCTACGCTGACTTTGCTGAGCTACACGGCAAGACCGTCAGGATTGATAAGGAAATTAAGGAACTAACCGAACAGAAGAACTACCTTGGAGCCCTTACGCAGTACCGTAACGTTAGGTTAAAAGACCTGAGATTTTCCGGGGATTACCTTTTCTCTAGGGTTTTTGTTCTGTCTACTGAAACGTACGAAGCTTTACATAAAGAACTAAAGAAATACCTGTTTGAAAGCACTGCGGTTACGGTAGAAAATGAAACCGTTCTCTACGCCCTCGGTAAGATGGCAAACCTGGAGACTGTAGAGTCTCTGATTGGTGGTGCCGGCGGCGAGATTCTACTGGTACCCGACGAGGATTTAACCCTGAGGGAGTTCCTTAACAAACCTGAGGCTAGGCTTCATGAGCTTGAGGAAAGGCTATCCGAGCTCTATGAGGGACTCCGAAGCCGGTCTAAGGAGGAATTACGAAGGATTGCCCTCCTGAGGGGGGTGTTAATCGCCGAAAATCAAAGGCTAGCGGCCTTAGCCAGAGCCTGTGAAGCCAAATATGTAACCCTAATTGAAGGCTGGGTTCCAGATAGTAATATTGAGTCAGCAGTCACGGAACTGAAAGAGACTATAGACTATGTGTTTATTGATACCAGGAAGCCGGAGCCATCAGAAGAACCGCCCACCAGACTGAGAAATCCGACGGCGCTTAAACCATTCCAGCTTGTGGTCAACCTATTTGCTACCCCTAAATACAGGGAATGGGACCCAACACCGATAATCGCTTACTCCTTTGCTATGTTCTTTGGTCTGATGATAGCCGATGTGGGTTACGCTATTGGCCTCATGCTGATTGGCAGATTTCTATTGCCTAAACTTCTCGGTAGTCCTCAATCGGAGGGAATAAAGCAATTCCAGAAGTTGATTTATATCTCCAGCGGGGTTGCCCTGGTTCTAGGTCTGCTTGCCGGGAACTATCTAGGTGATGTTTACCTCTTCTTTGGCATTGAAAGTATGGCTCTAGTGCCTGGGGTTCAGCAGGTGCTGCAAAGTCCGATAACATTCGTAGTGCTGGCCTTAATGATAGGTCTTGTCCACGTTAATATTGCCCATATAATAGCTCTAATCAAAGGGGTGAAGGAAAGAAATACCGGGGCAATACTTACTAAGGTCGGTTTGCTTGCCCTCCAATTTGGCATACCATTTATTCTTCGCACTATGCTGAATGTTAGTCTCCCCCTGCCTTCTCTGATATACGATGCTTCTATATATGTCATGGTTAGTGGAATAATATTACTTGTCGTGGGAACTATTAAGCAGTGGGGTGGACTGGGGACGATTCTCTGGCTCTTTGATATCACTGGTCTCCTTGGCGATATCATGTCGTATTCCAGGTTAGCCGGGGTGGGCCTGGCCACATTCTATCTGGGTTCAGCGTTCAATATGCTGGCACGTCTGTTCTCCGGCCTGATACCTATTTCTGGTGTAGCTGGGGTTGTCGTGGGTGCTATTTTAGCCATTATCATCTTGATCGTGGGACATATGATTAACCTGCTCCTGGGTCTAATTACTGGTTTTGTCCATTCGCTTAGGCTATGCTTTGTGGAATTCCTGATTAAGTTCTACGAAGGAGGCGGTATACACTATAGCCCGTTTAGATTAATCAAGCGGCCATCAATACTAGTCGGAGAAAAATCTTAGAAAGGAGAAACGTAAAGATGTTAATTTCACCAAGTTCATTAGCTGTCCTGGGCGGTGCTATTGCCCTAGCCGGGGGCCTGTTAGGCTCGTCAATAGGTATCGCGACTTCGGCGTCGGCGGGAACGGCCACCCTATCTGAGGACCGGGGACAGTTTCGGAACGTCATCGTGCTCTCGTCGCTGCCGATGACGCAGAGCTTCTATGGGCTAATAGTGCTCATAATCATTGTGACGGCGGTGGTGCCGAAGTTGCCGGAGACAGGTGGCGCTGGTTTTATGGTATTTGGTATTGGAATTATGACCGCGGCTGCGGAGTGCTTTTCGGCAATACATCAGGGTAATGTGTGTGCCTCCGGTATATCGCTGCTACCCAAGACTAAAGGGCAGATATTTACTAACGCCATGATGTTAGCCGTGTTTGTTGAGCTGATAGGGGTTCTGGGACTGGTGTTTGCCATAATGGCATTAAGCATGTTAGGACTTATGTAGGGGTGTCGCATGACAGGAATGGAGA
>DAOWJG010000069.1 GCA_030640485.1 Dehalococcoidales bacterium
GAGTTCTTTATGTCAAATGGTTTACTCAAGCCAAACAAAGCCCAGCCAGCGGGGGCTACCAAAAAGAACCAGAGTGCCAAGATGCTAGATAGAAGGGTACATCTGACCGCCAAGTCTGGTTAAACGCGTGAGCCTTCAAGCCAATATCCTTGAGCCGGCTATAATTGAGCAACGTAGATGATTTGGTCTTTGTTAATGACAACAAAATCAAATTGGGATTCGCCATTAACCATCTTTATTGCCAACTGGCATTACAATAGTAGACTAAATGTCATTATTTGCCAAGAATATAAAGGATGGTGGTGACAACTGGCACTATCCACCGGGCACAAAATCTCAAGCCATGTAGCAGCAGTTGTCAAGTAGCCGTTTGATGCCGCTTTAGCCGATTTACCCAAACACCAAATTGACTCAGGTCAAGTTATGTCCTTGTTTTTAGAAGCTGAACAGTTCCTAGCTAGACTGTTGATAAGAAAGCATACTGGCTAGATTTTTCTCTACCCAATAATGGACAATCTAAGCAGCGACATGATAATCTGGCTAAGGAGTCTATTGTGATAAGCATGGTAAACTGGCAAGTAACGGCAACTACTATCTATTGTGATGCGGTGGATGACGAAGTAACCGTGCTGGTATGCCAAGATTTCTCGACGAAATGTACGGGCTATACTAAGTATAGTGAGCCGGCTAAGGAGATAACTAACCTACTGAGGAAGAAAAGCAAGCAGTTAGGACGGCGGCTGGAGTGTGAGGGGCCGGAGTGCCGCCGCGTAATTCAGTATAAGGAAAAGCTAGTTACTGAGGAAGCCGACAAGGGGTGCTAAAAGCAAATCAGGCGAGGAATGGCAATACCTAGTCAGGAGGATGGAAGTTGCCCGAGGTAAAAAGCAAGTCCAAAGTGAAGATAAGAATTGAGAACCTTTTCCTCTCCTTTGGCGGCGTCAAGGCACTTAGCGAAGTTAGCCTTGACATCAACGACAATGAGATTCTGGCGATTATTGGGCCAAACGGTGCCGGTAAGACCTGCATCTTAAACTGTATCAACGGTTTCTATAAGCCACAGAGCGGTGAGATATATTACGAAGGTCAGAGGCTCACCCGAATCCGTCCGGATAAGGCAGCCCAGCTTGGTCTGGCCAGAACCTTCCAGAATATCGAGCTATTTACCGGGCTGAGCACTCTGGACAATATTATGGCTGCCCGACATGCCCATATGAAGCAGAACTTCCTGAGTAGTGCCCTCTATTTTGGCTGGGCTCAGAGAGAGGAAATCAGACACCGTAAGACAGTGGAGGACATCATCGATTTCCTAGAGATAGCCTCAATTAGAAAGCAGGTGGTTGGCACCCTCCCCTACGGAATGCGTAAAAGAGTTGAATTGGGTCGAGCCCTAGCTCTGGAGCCGAAGGTTCTGCTCCTTGATGAACCGATGGCAGGGATGAACCTGGAAGAGAAGGAGGACATTGCTCGGTTCATCATCGATATATTTGAGGGACAGGGAGATACCTACCCGGAAACACCGGTGCTGAGGGACGGAGTCAGCTGTATTGTCCTTGTCGAGCATGATATGGGGGTGGTCATGGATTTGGCTGACAGGATTGTGGTCCTGGACTTTGGCCTGAAAATTGCTGAGGGTGTCCCGGAAGAGATTCGAAATAACCCCCAAGTCATAGCAGCCTATTTGGGACAGCAAGGATAGTTACAGATTTAGCTGTCCTGCCCGCCTATAGCCATCGCTTTCGCCTCTTATAGTGTTTTACCTCCCGGTAGCTCTTCCTCGTGCCCGTAGCCGATAGCCCCATGTAAAACTCCCTGACATCCTCGTTATGCTTGAGAAAGTCGGCACTACCGTCAAGCACAATGCGGCCATTCTCCATAACATAACCGTAGTCGGCGATACCGAGGGCAACCCTGACATTCTGCTCCACGAGGAGGACCGAGGTTTTATGCTCAGCATTGAACCGCCGGATGATGTCATATATTTCCTCAACTAACATTGGGGCCAGACCCAGTGACGGTTCGTCCAACAACAGAAGCTTCGGGTTAGCCATTATCGCCCGGCCGACGATCAGCATCTGTTGCTCACCACCGGAAAGATAGCCGGCGGTATTACGCCTCAGCTCCTTGAGTCGCGGGAAATACTGATAAACCATGCCAAGGTCTTCTTTAACGGCACGACGGTCTCGGCGCTGATAGGCCCCAACCAGTAGGTTTTCCTCTGTGCTGAGGTGCTCGAAAACACGGCGCCCCTCCAGTGCCTGAATAATACCTAACTTGCCTATTTCTTCACCACTTTTGTTATCAATTCTTTCACCGTTCCACTCAATGCTGCCATCGGTTACTTCTCCCTCCTCAGTACGGAGTAGCCCTGATATTGCCTTAAGAGTGGTACTTTTACCGGCACCATTGGCTCCAAGCAGAGCCACAATCGAACCGTCCTCCACACTCAGAGCGACACCATGAAGCACCCGGATAACATTAAGATAGGCAACCTCAATGTTATTCAGTTTAAGCATAACAAACCTTCCATTAGTAGGAGCCCCCGCTTCCGACAGGGGCTCCTACCGAATAGTTACTGGCCGAACCACTCAAAGTCTTCGTACCTTATCAGTGAGGCTTCCACCCAGCCGCTGACCGGCACGATTTCACCGCTTTGAACCTGGAAGACCCTGACTGATTTAGACAGTCGGTTATCACCCGGGGTATAGCTTACCGGGCCGTGCAGGCCACCGACATCAAAGCCATTAAGCTTTTTGAAGCCATACTCCTCTACTGCCTGGGGGGTCAGGTTTTCAACACCGACATTCTCTATGGCTAGCCTTAAAATCTCAGCCACGATTAAACCTTCTGCCCACGAGGTAATATAGTCCATGTTGCCGTAATCCTCAGCATGATACTGCTGGCAGTACTCGGTCATCTTGGCCATTGCCGGCACATCATCACCCCAGTTTACAGTAGGAAAGACGCCGTAGACACCTTCAGCATCATCTCCCGCCAATTCAACCAGAACACTGGTGAAGCTGGCGTGGCCACAACCAATAGTGAGACCGGGATACATACCCAGCTGAACCGCATTCTGGATAATGATAGAGGTGGGCTGCGGCGTGCTGGATATGTATAGAACGTCGGGATTCAGGGCCTTAACTCGGGTTAGGCTTTCCATTTCAGATATCGTGGTGGCGGCATGTTCTTCAGTAGCCACAATCTCAATACCCAGCTCGTCAGCCATGGCCTTAGCTGCATCCAGGGCACCATAACCGGTGGGGTTATTTAAGAGGTGCATGGCCATCTTGGGCTTTCCCTCACCCTGCCAGATGTTCTCCAGATAGTATTGGGCAAAGGAAGCCCAGTCATCACCATAATCCGGCATCTGTCCATAGATATGCTGGGGCGGGTGAGTGCATACCGGAGAGCTGAAGACAGTAAAGCCGGGAAAATCAGCCCGGTTGGCAATCTCCATAGACGCCCCCATCATCTTGGAGGCGTTGGTGGTAAAGAACAGGCACCCCTTGTCCATCAGTTCGTTAACAATGGTAACCGCTTTAGCGGCGTCATATTCGTTATCGCGCCATATCACCTCAATCTGGTGTCCGGCAACGCCGCCCAGTTCCTCGTTGATATACTTCATGCAGTCCAGCTTGGCATTACCCATCGGGCGTCCCTTTTCGGCGGCGACTCCGGTGTAACAGATACTAAAGCCCACCTTTACGCCTGAAGGTGCTGGAGCCGCTGCCGGACCACCAACACAACCGCTGCTCAGCAGGGGTATCATGATTATGGTTAAGGCCAGGGATATGGTTAAAGCTACGGTTAATGGTTTTTTGTAGCTCAATTTATTATTCCTCCTTCTTCTTAAGCTTAGTTGGCAAGGTCCTTAATTAGCACTACATTTTTCTATCCTCCTTATGCAAGACTAGCATCAGAACGGCCAAAGCCGGTAGGAAGTTCTGAATAAGGACCACCGGTGGGCCAGCCCCCGCGGCTCTAATATCAGGAACAGGATAATGACCAGTCCAAATACCATCGGCCCGATGCCGGTGGTAAATCCAGCGGGTAGGGTGAAGGTGCTTTCTATGACCGGTGAAATGAGTGTTATCCCCTGCTGCAGCATCCGAATCGTAATGACGCCGAAGATAGGACCAACGATGGTGCCTAAGCCACCGATGATTATGATACCAATATACAGTATCGAGTCCATCATAGTGAA
>DAOWJG010000023.1 GCA_030640485.1 Dehalococcoidales bacterium
AGAGAGAAGGTTATTGAGTCCGGGTGTGATACGTATCTAACAAAGCCCATCGATACCCGCGAACTACCGGGAGTGATTGCCGAAATGCTGCTAAAACGAAGGAAGACAAGCCCCGGCAGCACCGGAGACTGTAATGGGAAAGAAAGTCCTTATAATCGATGATGACTCGCGTTTCCTGAGGCTGGTAGAGCAGGTTCTCACCCAGAAAGAATATCAGGTGTTCACGGCTGGCAGTGGACAAGAGGGCCTGCGGCTCCTGTTTGACCAGCGGCCCGATTTAGTCCTCCTGGACGTGGTTATGCCCAAAATGGATGGCTGGCAGGTCTGTGAGCGTATTCGTGACATCTCTGATGTCCCTATAATTATGCTCACCGGCAAGCGAGTAGATGAGGAGGATATAGTGCAAGGGCTCGACCACGGAGCTGATGACTACCTCATTAAACCGGTAGGGAATAAGGAGCTGATAGCCAGAGTGCGAGCCGCACTGCGACGTGCTGCCCTGCCCGCTCCGCAGCCCATAAGGGAAGGGGTCACCTATAATGACAGCTACCTTAACGTCGATATTACCCAGCGACAGATCATTGCAGATGGGAAGCGGATTAAGCTTACTCCCAGAGAGTTCCGCTTGTTTGCCCTCTTGCTTGAAAATGCTGGTCGAATTCTTACCCACCAGCAGCTCCTGGAAAAGGTGTGGGGTTGGGAATATAGCGATGACGTGGATTATGTGCGTATCTACATCTCACATTTACGCCATAAGATAGAACCGGAACCCAATACCCCCAAATATATCGTAACTGAAGCTGGCGTCGGCTACCACTTCCAGAAGCAGAGTTGACGCCGCGGTTTAGCCCTTAGTTACCGCTTTATCATAAACTCTGAGATGACACCAAACAGGGTTGCTAAAAGTAGCTAGTGTCCAACCATTTGCTTCCTGAGCCAGTAATTCCTTTTTTGAAAAGTCGCGAAGATAGCTAAAAATCGCCCCACTGAGCACCGCTGGAAAGCGCCAGGCAAAAATGCTGGCTAAAACAAATGCGGGGATACTGAATAAATCATCCAGTTCTATCACCTTTGTCGTCAGGTGGGTAGCCAGCTCGTCTAACTGGTTACTCTCTTCAGCTGTTAGGTGATGTCTCAGCCGGGTGTGATAAATCAGGTTAAAGGAATTTTCGGGAAGGTCTTTCAGGTCAAAAGCATTGGTGTTTAAAAGCACCACAGAAAACCTGTGGGAAGCCGCCTCATTTTTGAGCCTCCTTAAATCATCAACTCCTAAATGAGAAATGGTTTTTAGCTGTACTATTCCCTTAGACACTAAAGATGCAAACTTCGTTGCGAGAACGTCGGGGACAGCGGCAGAATAGTCAACACCAACAAAAATTATCGGGAAGTTGAAACGCCGCCTCACAAGCTCGTAAATAACCTGCCTTTCTAGCTCCATGCCCCCACAACCAAAGCTCAATACCACAATAGGTTCTTTCTTAATCTTCATTAAGCCTTCTAATCCCCGGATTAATTCTTGTCTGATCGGTTGTAACATCTGAGGGATCCTTGACTCGAAACCAGAAAGCGTTTCCAGAATCGCCTTCTGCCATCTGGGGAAGGGCAGGTCTCCGAGCTCAAGAATCTGCGCCCGATTCCGTCTAATTCTAGGTGCCCGGAAAATCAGCCACCCAAAATAACTGACTGGGAACCGAGCTGCCTTGAAGAACTCAACGTTAAGAGCTACTGCCTCTCCGTAGTTCGGATCTGACCTCAAAGATTCCAGATCAGCCAGGATATCCTCAATCTCAGCTCTCCGCCTATTGGGAACAAAATAGATAATAAATCCAGCTAAAACCAGCGCGCCGATGACAATTAGTGCGGTAATTTCTCTAACCCCCTTTTATTGTGGGCTCTTTATCACCTAGCTTAAGGCCCCAACCACCGACAGTTATTCTACACTATTATCAAGCATCCGTCACCTTTTAGCCGTTGATTTTGACTTAGCTCTCGATATAGCATGCAATCTAGGTTGGTTATACGGGAAGGGTAATTATCAGGAAAGACGGTTGCTAGTTGAAACCCTCTTCAAACGGCTTAGCGTTCGGCAGGGAAAGATAGAAAGTTACTAACTTAATACACCCTTTAATATGCTTTGCAAGAATTCTACTGGTCCCGGTGGTAACCCCATAAAAAAGTTCGATATGAGTCTTTGGTGGCCCTTTCGGAACAGCTCCCGAACTTCTGTTTGAGAAGAAGCAACTGATTCCAGCCTTGCAGCAGTTGCTTACATACTATTTAAGACCCACCGATTAATTTCAATTCATCCATGAGTGTGTCAATAATTCAGACTTTAGCAAGGTTTTTCAGGGGAATAATATTCATAGCTTTGTAGTCAAATACTTCACACTATGCGAACTCGTCTTTAGATAGGGATATGAGTATAATAGCTGGTATACCGAGTGGAAGAATTGACAAACTACCTGCAATAGAGCCAACAAGTGCCCACTTCCACTTCTTTCTTTGTATAGCAAGAACCCCGCCTATCAAAGCAAGTATTCCAATAATAATTGACAGAATAGGTACTCCTAAGATAATACTTGGCACAAACGGGGGTATATCTCCCTTACTAAGTCCGCTCACACCAATAAAACCAATAGCATAATTAACAGCCCCTAGTGAAGCAAGCGTTCCGGAGATTATTGTTAGAATTCCTCCAATCTTAGGCTTGCTCGTTTTCTTCACATCTCTTCCTTTGTAATAAATAATATCTAAGCATACCACATCAGCATACTGTGCATAATATAAATAGAGCAATC
Source organism: Dehalococcoidales bacterium (assembly GCA_030640485.1). Lineage (GTDB taxonomy): Bacteria > Chloroflexota > Dehalococcoidia > Dehalococcoidales > UBA5760 > UBA5760. Next base: position 2,799 of record DAOWJG010000023.1, read on the forward strand.
ACAATCAAAGTCAAACAACACGATGAAATGTATTACCGTAGATAACTGCTTAAACAAACCCTTGACAAAATGTGGTATAATACCGCTATAAGAGTGAAGAGGGGGTGATGCTATATGACAAAAGCCCGGAGGGAGTGCTCCAACACCCGATTTTTGGGGTGGTCCTGAAGGGGGAGAGCCTGAAAAGGCATTTACGGAACAAGAGAGAAACCTTTTCTCCATAGGAAGAAGAGAATTTAGGTTCTGCTTCTATATGTGGAGAAAAAAGCATATCCTTAAGGAGGATAAAATAAAAGTCGATGAGAAACAAGAGAATATCTAAAATATTGGGATGGGGTCTTTCCACCGGGCTTATCTTCGCCTCGGTAGCCGCTATTTTCGCAAGTCCGGTTGCGGCTGACGAGATGGAGTGGGGCATAGTAAACACTCCCAGCTGGGAAGACCTGGTCATCCTGCCCGCCTCCGATATCATTGATTACGATATCGACGGTGACGACGGTAATACTATTTTCGCCGTTCTCGTGAGTGATTTAGGGTGCACCGGTGTGGGTGGCCCTGAACACTTCGCTCTGGTCAAGTCAGAGGACGGTGGCGTCACCTGGAGCGACATCACTGAGAACGTTATCGATGCCGCTAACCTGCCCGGAGTCATCGGTACCCTGGTTGCGGTAGCCGTTGCCCCGGATGACCCGGACTGGCTGGCCGTGGCCGGATACGATGACACCGGCGGAGGCCTCCCATTTGTGGTTGCCTCCAATGACGGCGGCTCTAACTTCAGCTACACCGGCGACATGGAGGATGTCGGCA
>DAOWJG010000178.1 GCA_030640485.1 Dehalococcoidales bacterium
CTACTGTCAACCCAGAGCCCATAATATGAACCAGTAAACAGGTAGTAACTGTGTCCAAAGCAGACGGAGGAAGATAGTTAGGGGGAAATTCAAGTGGCTATGAAAGCACTCTAAAGCGGGGTAAAAATTAAAATCTCTCGATTGTTATCGGTAACTAAAGCTACTTACCGGTAGGTTACCTCAAGCCGGTATTCAGCCGCCCTTGCAGTTCACCAGTCGGTATAGTTATTTGCTCAGAAGTAACCATATCCCGCAACACTACAGTGTTAGTCCTTACCTCCTGCTCACCGACAATCACCGTGTAGCTGGCAGCAAAATTATTTGCCTGTCTCAGCTGCGCTTTCAGGCTTTTGCCCCCCACCACCCCGATTGCACCAATGCCAGCCCGTCTCAGCCTGGCGGCTAGCTTTACTACCTCATCCCTGGCCTCATCACCGATATAGGCAATGAACACCCGCGGCCTAGGTAGAACCGGGATAGCAATCCCTTGTTTCTTCAGGTTGAGTGCTATTCGTTCCATGCCCATAGCAAAGCCTATCGCCGGCGTCGGCTTACCCCCCAGTTCCTCAATCAGGTCATCGTAGCGCCCACCACCACCAATGGTACTCTGGGCACCCCCAGCCTCAGGCTTTATCTCAAATACCGTCCGGGTATAGTAATCAAGCCCCCGAACCAAACGGTGATTAACCTCAAAGGGGAGCTCAAGTAGCTTGAGATAACCCTGGAGTCGGTTGAAGTGTTCATCACACTCAGGGCAGAGGTAGTTAATACTTCTCGGTGCTGAGCTAGCTACCTCTTGGCACAGTGGCTGCTTACAATCAAGTAAACGGAGCGGGTTTCTCTCTAACCTGACTTTACAGTCGCTGCACAGCCCCTGAGCATATTTGGAGTAGTAGTCCTTCAGGGTAGCTAGATATCCTGGCCGGCACTTACGACAACCAATGCTATTCAGGTTCAATGATAGGCGGTGGAGATTCAGAGACGAGAAGAATTGCCAGGCCATATCAATTACTTCGGCATCAAGCGTCGGCGCACCATCCCCATAAGCCTCATAGCCAAACTGATAGTGCTCACGGTACCTCCCTGCCTGGGGTCTTTCATACCGGAAAATAGGAGCCATATAATATAGCTTTACCGGCTGGGGCAGATTATGCATCCCGTGTTCCAGATAAGCCCGGCATACTGGCGCCGTGCCCTCCGGTCTCAGGGTTAGCTGATTTCCCCCCTTATCCTCAAAGGTATACATTTCCTTCTCCACGATGTCGGTGCCTTCACCAATACTGCGCGAAAAAAGTCGCGTATCCTCAAAGGTAGGGGTATCAATCCGCTCGTAGCCATAGAGATGGCAGACATTAACTACTTTCTGCTCAATATGACGCCAGTAGGCCTGCTCCTCGGGTAGAATATCTGAAGTTCCGCGTGGTGCCCGATACAAAATATCCTCCTCGTTTTAGGCTAGAATACAGTATTGGCACGGGACTTGTAAAGGACTCTATGCTTATCAATTGACAACCAGCTTGATGCCTCAGTAAACTAGCCTTGTCCAGTTATTTTATCATGCGGAGAAAAGTCTATGCCCGACATTAAAAACACCGCTCACCAGTTAGCCGAGATACTCAGTCGGTACCGTGCCGACTACATTGAGGCCCACCTTGAGGAGCGCCAGGCGAGCTATATTACCTATCGGGGCAGAGAACTGGAGTCTATTGGCAAGACAACTGCTATCGGGGGTAATGTGCGCGCCCTGGTAAGGGGCGGCTGGGGCTTTACTAGCTTCAACAGCTTTAGCGACCTACCCGCTAGAGTAGAACTAGCCATAAAACAAGCTCAATTAGCCAGCGGCCAAGAAAGCAAATTGGCCCAAACAGAGCCAGTGATTGATACCGCCCGCACGACAGCGAATAATAACCCGGTGACTATGCCCCTAGCCGAGAAAAAACAGCTACTGGATGAATATAATGATATTATCTGGAAAATCCCAAAAATCCAGACCTCAATTATTGCCTATGGTGATAGCTTCAAGAAGACCATCTTTTTAAGCTCCCTAGGTAGTTTTATTAAACAGGACCGGGCTGATATCAGCCTGCGTCTAGCTGCCATTGCCACGGAAGACACCGAGGTACAGCAGGCTGGGTTGAGTTTAGGCAGTCGTGGTGATTTTGGGGCCATAAAAAATCTCCACCAGCCGGTAGCCGAGATGGCCCGACATGCAGTAGCGTTACTGTCCGCCCCGAAGGTAAAGGGGGGCGAATATACGGTGGTTTTAGACCCGGTTCTGGCCGGAGTCTTTACTCATGAAGCCTTCGGGCACCTATCAGAGTCTGACTTCGTCTATGAAAATGAACAGCTCCGTGAAATTATGGTGCTCGGCAGAGAATTTGGCGGCGCCGAACTCAATATCGTTGATGACGCCACTATTCCCGGTCTGCGTGGCAGCTATAGGTATGACGATGAAGGGGTACCCGCCACGAAAACCTATCTCATCAGGGCGGGCAAGTTGGTCGGCCGGCTTCACTCCCGGGAAACTGCCGCCAAGATGGGAGAGAAGCCTACCGGTAATGCGAGAGCCATTAACTACCGCTACCCGCCTATCGTCCGCATGACTAACACCTACATTGAACCATGCTCAGCCTCCTTTGCAGACCTCATCGCTGACATCAAGGAGGGGATATACGCCAAGAATTGGTACGGCGGCACCACCAGTATGGAGATGTTCACCTTCTCAGCCGGTGAAGCCTGTATGATTCGCTACGGCAAACTCGCCGAGCCAGTAAGGCCGGTAATGCTTGCCGGCAACGTATTCAATACCCTGATGAACATAGACGCCATAGCTGGCGACCTCGCCATGAACCAGGGTGGTGGCTGTGGTAAGGGAGAACAGATACCCCTGCCCGTTTCTAACGGCAGTCCCCACATTAGAATTCGTCATTGCCTGATTGGAGGCAGATAAGTGGACACTATCCTAGCCCGGGCGAAACGAGTTGCTGAGGAGGCCGAGGTCTTTATGGTCTCCGTCGAGGAAACGCCGGTTCAATTTGAGGCTAACCGCCTAAAGCATATCCAGAGCAAGCAGAGCCGCTATATAGCGTTACGCATTATTAGAAATGGCAGGATTGGCTATGCCATCACTACTAACCTGGCCGACCGGCAAAACCTGGTAGATGCCGCCGTTGAAACCGCCGAATTTAGCATGGCGGCTAGATTTGAGATGCCGTCACCGACCGTATATCCCCAGATTAAGGTCTTTGACCCTAACGTAGAGTCAGTACCACCAGAGGCAATGGCCAAGCTCGGCGAAGAACTGATCGGGGCGGTCAGACGACATTCGGAGGACATTTTATGTGAGGCTGAAGTAGCCAAAGCGACAATACTTACCCATATCATCAATTCTTGCGGTGGTGAGGTAAGCTATAAGCAAACTGTCTTTTCTCTAGGTATCGAAGGTCAACTGATTCGTGACACCGATATGCTATTTGTTGGCGAAAGTGAAAGCTCATGCCACCCCTTAACTGATACCAAAGCCATAGCCGATGTGGTGCTTCGCCAACTTGAGCTAGCCAAAGAGCAAGCCTCAATACCAAGTAAGCTGCTACCGGTAATCTTCACTCCTAATGGAGTCGCCAGTGCTCTAATTTCACCCCTAATGGCAGCCTTTAATGGCAAAATAGTGCTGGAGGGAGCCTCCCCCATAGGCGATAGGCTTGGTGAGCCGGTTTTTGATGAAAAGCTGTCACTGTCTGATGACCCCACTATAGACTACCGCCCACAAAGCTGCCCCGCCGATGACGAGGGCATACCCAGCCAGCGTACCATACTTATTGAAAAGGGAACGGTAGCCAGTTTCATCTACGACCTGCAAACTGCCGCTCTCGCCCATACGCAGAGCACCGGTAACGGCGGTAGAAATCATGGTGGGTCACCCACCCCCACCCCCAGTGCCTTCATTATTACCCCGGGCAACACAACCTTTGACGAAATGGTTAGCGACGTAAAGGAAGGGCTAGTTATTGAGCACCTCATGGGGGCGGAACAGGGTAATATTTTAAGTGGTGATTTCAGCGGTAACGTCCTTTTAGGTTATAAAGTAGAAAATGGTAGAATAGTAGGTAGGGTAAAAGATACTATGGTTTCCGGAAATGTCTATCAGCTTCTTAAACAGATTACCGCTATTGGCAGTGACGCCAAGTGGGTAGGTAGCTCCCTTAACACCCCCTCCCTCTACTGCCCCTGTGTGTCAGTAGCTAGTAAGTAGGTTGTTTATTGGGTAGTTTGAAAGAGGTACAAATAGAGAGGTAAGGCAAATGAAAAAGAAGGAGAAAATACAATCTACTCAGTGGCTATTCTCGTTCCAGCAAATGCAACGTGAGGCTGGTTACCTAGTAGGTAGGATTTGCCCCACTCACGGTCCGTCACTCGATGATAATTTCAGTGCCTTTAAGAAAACTCTTGAGGGACTTGCTCACGTTTCACTACCGGATGAATTCACCGCTTTTGAGGAAGCGCTTGAAAAGCTGCCCAGAATATCAGAGGGCATGAAAGCACTTGCCAAAAGTAACGTGATATTAGAGCCTGTGAAAGGAGTTACTAAGAGTGATGTGAGAATAGTCCGTGCGACGCAGAAGTATGAGGTAAAGGCGCTGAATGCCTTCATTGAAGCCTGCAAGTTAGGCATAAACTGGGTGCTGGCACGCCAAATTTTAGCTTTGCTGAACTCTGGAGAAACTGATTACGAGGTTATTGCGTCAAAGCTGGGCTGCTCTAGAGAATGGTCTGAGAAACTGGCTAGGGACTGGAAGCAAGGTTCAGGGAATAGCAGAAATGTTCATCATCCTTTAGAGACTGCGATGTTCTTCCGTTTTACACAGGCGCATAAATGGTGGGAACTATCAGATAAGGGGCACACTATACTTTCTGACCCGCATTGGAGAAGCTAGTTTCGCACATTCCTAATCAGCTAGTTTATTACGGGAGTTTGTAAGAGGGGCTTCGCCCCTCTTACAAACCAATTCCCCTTCCCCTTGATTAAGGGGAAGGGGATAAAGGGGATAGGGTTACCAAATAAAAACTTAAAGACGGTGAGACTTATAAAACAATATCACTTATAGATAGTTTTAACTCAACAACACAAAGAGGCACACTAAATGAACAAATTGGTTAAGATTTACGCCCGTCCCAAACTTAATTCACCAGTCTTGCTGGCTGCCTGGCCCGGCATCAGCAATGTCGCCATTATCGTAGCGACATATCTGGAAAGAAAGCTTGACTTCAAGAGACTGGGGGAAATTCAGGCTTCCCATTTCTTTGACCCGGTTGGCGTCATCGTCAGAGATAACGTGGTTGAGGCACCAAGCTTCCCCCAGAGCAGGTTCTACTACTGGAAAAACAAGGCGGGAGGCAGTGATATAATACTGTTTATCGGCGAGCAACAACCAGCCACCAAGGGATATGAGCTAGCTAAATCGGTCCTTGATGTCGGACTGAAGTTTATGGCTAAGCGAGTTTATACCTTTGCCGCCGCCCTCACTCGCATCCACCATTCTGAGCAACCTAGAGCCTGGGGAGTAGCTACCAACCAACAGGTGGCTGAAGACCTAAGAAGACATAATCTGGTACAAAGGGGCAACCTGCAGATTGCCGGGCTCAATGGATTAATGCTGGGTGTGACTAAGGAGAGGAACATCGAAGGGGTCTGTCTACTGGGTGAGGTGCCTATGTATGCCACTCGGATTCAAAACCCAATGGCTGCCCTAGCGATAATTAAGGCACTGACCAAGATACTGGATATTGATATTGACCTAGTTGAACTGACACAACTAGCCAGGGAAACCAGAGAAGGTATGAAGCAGGCCGCTGCTGAAGCTATGGGAGAGTACATCGACTACTTCACTGAGCCGATATGGGAACACGAGGAAGAGGAAGAAGAGGAATAAAGCTAAGGAATATACGATGCTATCACCTGTTGACGAGATAATTACTGACCTAAGTAACCGTGGTAAACCGCTACTCAACGCCAGGCTAACTGAGCTAGCCAGCTTGAACTCAGAAGCGCTAGAATACTTCGAACAGGCATGGCCAACGATTGAGCCAGAACGACGACGGCAGATTGTATCTCGACTGGTTGAACTGGCTGAAGATAACTTTGAGCTTGACTTTGACAATATCTTCAAAAACTGTTTGGGCGACCAAGACGCCGAGGTACGAAGCAAGGCAATTGAAGGCCTATGGGAAAATGAAGAGCCATCTCTGGTTAACACCCTAGTTAATCTCTTAGAACACGATGGCTCAGACAAGGTCCAGGCAACAGCCGCTACCGCGTTAGGCAGATTCGCTATGCTCGCTGATCATCAAAAGCTGCACCCTAGCTACACATCCAAGATATATCAGGCTTTACTCGCTGCCATCAATGATAACAGCAAGTCCGTAGCAGCAAAACGCCGGGCTCTGGAGGCAGTAGCCCCACTGGATTCCCCTGAGGTGGAGAGGGTTATTAGAGAAGCCTACCACAGCCGCAATGCTAAACTTAAGGTCAGCTCAATCTACGCTATGGGGAAGCACTGTAACCCTTCCTGGCTATCTACATTGCTAAAGGAACTAGCTAATGCTGACGCCGAGATACGCTATGAAGCCGTCGGGGCTTGTGGTGAGCTAGGCGAGGAAGAAGCCGTATCTCGTCTTATAGAGCTGGCAGATGACCCTGATATTGAAGTGCAACTAGCGGCTATCCAGGCACTCGGCAAGATAGGCGGCACTGACGCCAAGAATTACTTAGAGCAATGCCTGGATGATCCTAACGAGGCAATTCAACAAGCCGCTGAGCAAGCTCTATATGAACTAAATGAAGGTGAGGAGCCACTCTCTTTCTCACTCTGAAACCCTTGAGGCTCACATGATTACCAGCAAAAAGATTAGGCTACGCAAGAAAAAACTGGCCGACGCCACCAATAACTACGCCTGGCAGACAGACCCAGAGCTTGTTCAGCTTGATGCTGCCCCGCTCCTAACGACTACCTTTTCCCAGTATCTAGCTGCCTATCTAGAGGAACTGCTCTACATCTCTTCAAGAAGATACACTTTCGCTATAGAAACCCTGGACGGCAAACATATTGGCAACTGCTCGTACTATGACATTAATGAAACTAACAGCGAAGCCCAGCTAGGGATTAAAATCGGCAACCACGACTACTGGGATAAGGGTTATGGTACTGAGACGGTAGCCACCCTGCTAAACTATATTTTCCAGGAGACAAACCTTAACCGCATCTACCTGAAGACCCTAGCCTTAAACACTCGGGCACAGAGGTGCTTCCAGAAATGCGGTTTTGTCCCCCGCGGACACCTGAACAGGGACGGCTATTACTTCGTGATTATGGAGATACACCGTAAACAGTGGGAGGAACGGCAAACAATAACTTAGGGCTACTTTCTTTTAGCGAAGTTTAAAAAGCCAAAGCCACTCCACAGAAATAATGTCTTCCCCTTCTTGAAAGAATAAAAGCCAAGGAGGGCAAGAGAGGCGAAGCCCTTCTTAAATAACCAATTCCCCTTGATGAGGGGACGGAAAAAGAGGATAGGGTTACCTTGAGGGAAATCTCAAAAGGGGGGAAGCCGTGGGTGAGGTTAATTAAAAATGAATGATTTAGCGATAGAATGGCTGGGCAGTAAGGTCAAGCTCCTTGACCAGACCAGGCTCCCTCAAGAAGAGGTTTACCTGGAGCTTAGCGACTATCAGGATGTAGCCTCAGCCATTAAAGAAATGAAGGTTAGAGGCGCCCCGGCCATTGGGGTGGCTGGTGCCTATGGAGTGGCTCTGGGCGCCCTAAAAATTGAGGCCAAGTCTAAAGACGAGCTCCTGGTAAAGCTCAGAGGCATTACCCAAACCCTAGCGACCACCAGACCCACCGCTCAAAACCTCTTCCAGGTTATTAGCCGTATGCAACATGTAGCCAAAGTCGGTGGTGACATAGAACAGATTAAAGAAGCTCTGGTTAACGAGGCGCTCAAAATACACTCGGAGGAGGCTGAGGCAACTAGAAAGCTATCACAGTTCGGGGCTGCACTAATCAACGAGGGTTATACCATCCTGACCCATTGTAATACCGGGGCTCTAGCTACCGCCGGCTATGGCACTGCCCTCGGGGTGATTAAGTATGCCTGGGAGCAGGGCAAAAGGATAAGGGTTTTCGCCACCGAGACCCGCCCCCGCCTCCAGGGGGCACGCCTTACCGCCTGGGAGCTAAAGCAGGCTCTCATCCCCTTCACCCTCATCACCGACTCTATGGCGGGGCACTTCATGAGCCGGGGAGAGATCAGCTGCGTTATCGTGGGTGCTGACCGCATTGCCGCTAACGGGGACACCGCCAATAAGATTGGCACCTATACCCTGGCAGTGCTGGCGATGGAGCA
>DAOWJG010000185.1 GCA_030640485.1 Dehalococcoidales bacterium
GGAAGTTGCAGCCCCAGCTACCCAGAGAGAGGGCTAGAGTGCCGGGGAAGAAATGGAACAGGGGCTTCTTTTCAATCGGGTCAGCGGCTACTGATGATACCTGGGCATAGTTTAAGTTATACAGGGCGCCATCCCTATTCTGGTACATACGGCAAACACCGAGTTTATCCGGATTGATAAGGCAGCGCCACTGACAGATATTACACCTGACTCTGGAGTTGGGCAGCTTCTCATAGAGCATTGCCTCGTGCATAGCTACCACCTTTACCCTTTAACCTAATTATATCACTCGTTTAGTGTTAGTTATAGCCCTGGATTTGTTATCACCCTCATCCCCTGTGTCCCCCTCTTCCTCGAGGAAGAGGGGGAATGATTATTAAAAAGAGGGGCTGGCGCCCCTCTTAAACACCCTCTTGTTCAACATTAACTATATGCTTGAGGCAGCTTTACAACAGGCGATGGTTTTCTAATGTTAAAGATAACCACCGTCTTCCTTGGTCTGTTATCGCCCAGATGCCACGAGTATGAGGAATGTCCGAGAGACGATAAGAAGATACTGGGCTTAGACAATATAGATATAACTGAGGCATTCCAGTTCCCATCCACAAGGCGAGAGCTACTCGACAAGCTTCAGGTTAGAGTGGTAGTATTTCCTGGCAGAATAGAAGTTAATGCCGTGTTTCCCATAGACCCAATCGTTTGTCAAAAGTATACTTCCCCTTGGCAAGGGGATAGGGATAAAGGGGATAGGGTACTAAATTGGGAGTTAGAAGTGGTGAGGTTGATAAACAATCTCAAAGAGGAGGTAAGGAAGTCAGTATGAAAATAACCTTTATCGGCGGCGGAAATATGGGTGAGGCAATGCTAGCTGCCATCTTGGCCAGGGGGCTTAGCTCCAAAGGGGCTATCACGGTTAGTGATATTAGCGAGTCTCGCCGTGAGTATCTGGAGCAAAAATATGGGGTTAGTGTGACGAGTGATAATCACGAAGCTATTGGGGGAGTAGATGTGGTGATTCTGGCAATTAAACCGCAGCAGCTAGCTGAGGTAATGGCGGGGCTTAATGAGGAGTTTAGGTCACCGCAACTGGTACTATCTATCATTGCCGGGGCCAGAATTGATACCCTGTGCCAGGGACTTGGCTATCGTCAGATAGTGCGGGTGATGCCCAATGCCCCTGCTCAGATAGGCGAGGGGATGAGTGTCTGGGCAGACACTGCTGAGGTAACCAGGGAGCAGAGGGAGTGGGCTGGCTCTATTCTTGGTGCCATGGGTAAGGAGATTTATGTTGATGATGAGAAGTGTATTGATATGGCCACCGCCGTAAGTGGCAGCGGTCCCGCTTATGTTTTCCTCTTTACCGAAGCGTTGACTAGCGCGGCGATGCATATCGGGCTTTCTTATGAGATAGCGCAGGAGCTGGTCCAGCAGACAGTCCTGGGCTCAGCGCACTTTATGCAGCGCTCGGATAAGTTGCCGGCGGAGCTGCGCCGAATGGTAACCTCCCCCGGCGGCACCACGGCTGAGGCATTAGCTGAGTTAGAAAAAGGACAGTTTGCTGAACTAATAAAGCAGGCAGTTACCGCCGCCTATAATAGAGCCAAAGAATTGGGTAGTTAGTAACTTGTACCCTGGTTTTATCAAGGTTGTTGGGTCAGGTATCTATCATAACCATTCTATAGAACCGTTTATTGCCTTGCCTTTTGCTTCCCCCCTTTTGTGATCGAGGAGAATTTGTATTCTTTAAGGGTGTGCCATCCTCTGCATGTTATTGAGTGTAAGCAGCTTGAATTTAAGCCCTTAACTTTGTGACAGCCATTTGACAAATTATCCTACAAGTGGCATAATTATGAATAATCAGATATATAATACTTGTAGGATAGGAGGTATCATGAGAATTAAACGTGGTATGGGTAAGCACCGATGTTTTGGTTCAGCTACGGTTGGGCCTAAAGGACAAATAGTGATACCGGTCAATGCTCGCAAAGAGTTAGGTATAGATACCGGAACTACACTCCTATTTTTTACCGGCCCTGAAAAGAGAATGTTAGTATTACTCCCAGCTGATGTCATGGAAGAAATGCTGAGCATGATGAGTGAAGGGCTTGCCCACTTCGAGAAGATAGTGAAAGAGCATAAGTTAAAAGCAGCCAAGGCAGAGAAAGGGGATGAGTCAAGGTGAAACGCTGGAAAATTGTCGCTATCGTAATCTTGTGCCTGACTTTAGCTGGCACGGTGGCCTGTCGCCCGGTTAGTGGTGGGGGAGATGAAGAAGAGTTTACCGGGCAACTGGTCGAGGTGATTCGTGGTGATTTAACCGTTAGCGTCAGTGGCAGTGGCTCTATAGAAGTCTCTGATGAAGTAAAGTTAGCTTTTGACGGTGGTGGTGAGGTGAGTAGGATATATGTTGAGGAGGGCGATGTGGTCAGCAAGGGCCAGGTGCTGGCCGTGTTAGTTCCCCAGGACAGGGAGGCTTTAGAGCTGGCGGTGACCCATGCGGAGGTAGCGCTGTTGCAGGCAAGATATAACCTGGACCAGGCTGAAAATCCTTTTACCGAGGAGGAAATTAGTGATGCTGAGCAGGCGGTAGAGGATGCTGAAGATTTCCTGGATATAGCTGATGATATGCTGAGATATGCGCTCAGTCATGGTGGTGAGTGGGAAGTACTGCAGTGGCAGATGGAGGTATTAAATGCCGAAATTAGGCTGGAGATGGCTGAGGACACGTTGGACGCCATGCTAAATGAGCGTGATGAGGACCAGATAGAAATTCTGGAGTTGCAGGTATATTCTGCTGAGCAGGCTCTGGAGGAAGCACAAAGTGCCCTGGAAATAGAAACCATCACGGCTCCCTTTGCTGGAGTCGTGGCCAATGTATCTGTTGAGGAAGGGGACATTATCCCACCCCCGACGGTATCACAGGTGACCATTGTCCACCTAATCGATACCAGCAGTATGGAGCTGGTTGTGGAGCTAGATGAAATAGATATTCCCGGTGTAGAGTGGAGACAGAGGGTCATTATTGAAATCGATGCCCTGCCGGGCATTCAACTTGAGGGCAGTGTTATTTCCATTTCTCCAATGCCGACGGTAGAGGCCGGCTTAGTATTATATAGTGTTAAGGTTGGCTTTGAGGTCCCTGGGGGTTCTGGTCTGAGGGTCGGTATGAGTGCCACCGTTGATATTGTGCTCAGTGAGCGGAGTGATGCCTTGCTGGTACCCGACCGGGCGATTAAGTATGATAGTCAGGGTAATCCTGTAGTTTGGGTGATGGTTGATAGGGAGCCCGAAGGAATTAAGGAGTTTGAGGAGCGGTCGGTAGTTATCGGTATCAGTGATGGTTTCCAGACCGAGATTAAGGCTGGGCTTAGTGAGGATGAAATAGTGGCTATAGAAGTGCCGGTGGAATCAGGCACATCGGGTAGCCCGGGGTTTCCTTTTGGGCCGCCGCATTAGGTAATAAACCCAAAAATATTGGCTATTATAGGTCTAAAGATATGGTTGAGCTGGAAAACATTACCAAGGTTTACCACATGGGTAAGGTAGAGGTTCATGCCTTGAGAGGGGTGACTCTCTCTATCGCTGAGGGGGAAATGATTGCGGTCATTGGTGCCTCAGGTTCAGGTAAATCTACCATGCTGAACGTAATCGGCTTGCTAGACAGACCTGCTTCCGGTAGGTATCTGTTTAAGGGGGTTGATGTCAGCCAGCTTAATGATAACCAGCTGGCTGAGATGAGGAATAAAGAGTTTGGGTTTGTCTTTCAGGACTTTAACCTGCTGCCGCGGGCAACGGCTTTGGCCAATGTCGAGCTGCCTCTTATTTATAGTGGTAATGTCCGCCGGAGACGAGAACGTGCTGGCGAAGCATTGGAGCGGGTAGGATTGGGGGAGAGGGCTAACCACAAACCTACTGAGATGTCGGGGGGTGAACAACAGCGGGTAGCTATCGCCCGGGCACTGGTTAATAATCCGTCTCTCATTCTAGCCGATGAGCCAACGGGTAATCTTGACACTCACTCTTCTGCCGAGATTATGTCTATTTTCCAACAGCTTCACCGGGAAGGTAAGACTGTAGTTCTCATTACCCATGAGGCAGATATCGCCGCTCAAGCTGAGCGTATCATTCGCCTTCAGGATGGGAGGATTATGAGCCGGTGAAGTTTAGAGACTATCTAGTTGTTGCCCTAAAATCACTCTCGACCAATAAGCTGCGTTCCTCCTTAACCATGCTGGGCATAATAATTGGTGTTGCCGCCGTAATTGGGCTTATGTCGATAGGGAGGGGGGTTGAAGCCAGTATTACCTCCACCTTCGAAGCGCTGGGCACTAATGCTATCTACGTTATGCCTAGTACGCCGGGCGCGTCGGGGTTCGGTGGACTGACTGGGAGCACGCCTACGCTTAGTGTGGATGATGCCGAGGCTTTGGCTGACCCATCTCACGTTCGTTCGGTGGCCGCCGTAGCCCCGGTTGGCAGCAGCTATGCTGACGTAATCGCAGGCAACGAAAGCGTTACCATCGCCATAACCGGTACTACTCCAGCATATATGGGAGTCATGAATTACTCTTTAGCCTCAGGGCAATTCATCTCCGAAAGGAATATGTCGCATAGAGATTCGGTGGTGGTACTGGGGGATAAAGTAGCTACCGACCTTTTTGGCTCGGACGATCCTGTCGGACAAAAGGTTAAGATTAAGGGGCGTCGGTTTACGGTTGTTGGGGTTCTGGAAGCTAAAGGTGGCGCGATTATGGGGGTTAGCCAGGATGAGCTAGTTGTAGTACCAATCACTACCTATCACACCCGGCTATTTACCCAGCGCACAGTTAGTGGCGAAGATGCTGTTCAATCAATAATAGTCCAGGCAGCCAGTGCCGAAGCTATAGACAGTGCGATTTATGATATTGAGGCTGTTTTACGGCAGCGCCATCGGTTGGCCGCTGATGATGAAGATGACTTTTCGGTTATTAGCCAGGAGCAGATACTTGGTACGTTGCAGCAGATAACCGGGATGCTTACTCTGTTTCTGGGAGCCATTGCCGGTATTTCCTTGCTCGTTGGTGGCATCGGCATTATGAACATTATGCTGGTTTCGGTAACCGAACGCACCCGGGAGATAGGTATTCGTAAGGCGGTGGGGGCGAAGCGGCGGGATATCTTACGCCAGTTCCTGCTCGAGGCGGCGGTGCTCAGCCTGGTCGGCAGTGGTATTGGTATAGTCGGTGGCGTGGTTATGGCGCGGCTTTTTTCAGGTTTCAATTTTGGTGATGGGGCGTTTGTGGCGGTGGTATCGCCGGATATCATAGCCTTGGCGATTTCAGTGGCTATTTTCATCGGCATTGTCTCGGGGATATACCCAGCACTGAGAGCATCCAGGCTGAATCCTATTGATGCTCTCCATTACGGGTGATATTATGGATGATGAAGACATCGTAGACGGAGGTAAGGCAAGCAACTTTTTATGAATTGGCTCGATATCGTTATCATCGTGGTGGTAGGTGTTACCACCTTTATCGGACTGAGAAAGGGAATAATAAAGGCGGCATTAACCCTAGCTGGATTGGTGCTTGGCATATTCCTGGCGGGTCGCTATTATATCCCCTTTTCTGAACAGCTAACGTTTATTTCCTCACCCGGTTGGGCGAAGGTGGCGGCCTTTGCTATCATATTCATTGGTGTGATGGTAATTGCGGTGGTGCTGGCACGCCTCCTGGAGCAGGTGACTTCAGCGATAATGCTTGGTTGGGCTAACCGGCTGGTGGGCGCTATCCTTGGTTTTGTGATAGGAGCCATGTTCTGTGGTGCCTTTTTGGCTATTTGGGTCAAATACCTGGGTATATCGGGGGCGATTGCCGAATCAAACATTGCCCCTATTTTATTAGACCAGTTTCCTAACGTGCTGGCACTACTACCTGAGAAATTTGATACCATACGGTCTTTCTTTGAGTAGTTGGTTATTGGCTGCCCCTATCTAGATTCTAGTGCCAGTGAGGCAATGATTAACCCCCGTTAGATAATATTAGTTAGTCTAACGGGGGTTTTGCTTCCTATGGTCAGTTTCAGCCCTAGTAGGTTCCGGCGGCTGGCTCCTCATCTGGGTGCAGCCGGTGCCATTTCTCCAGGAGCTGCTCTTTAGTCTCAGCATGCTCGGGGTCAAGTTCACAGCAATCAACCGGGCAGACTTCAACACACTTGGACTCTTCATGGCTGCCAATGCACTCGGTGCATTTATCGGGGTCAATCACATAGATTGTCTCCCCTTCACTAATTGCCTCATTGGGGCATTCCGGTTCACAGGCTCCGCAGCTAATACACTCATCAGTAATTTTGTACGCCATATATACCTCCTGTCTTTGTTCCTGAGGAATTACTTCGTTTTCATAATACGCTCGGTTTTTGGTAATTTCTACATTTTTCTATTAACCTTCCTTGTTAGAGCTATGGCTACGTGTTTGGGGACAAGGTCATTAACATTACCCCCCAGCCTGGCGGCTTCCTTGAGCAGGCTGGAGCTGAGGAACTGGTATTTCAGGTCTGACATTAGGCAGACTAGCTCTATATCAGGGGACAACTTTTTGTTCATCATGGCCAAATCGAATTCCCGCTCGAAGTCGGCGCTCATTCTCAGCCCGCGTACTATAGTCTGTGCCTTTAGCTCCTTAGCAAAGTCAACGGTCAGCCCGGAAAAAACTCTTACCTCAACATTAGGCAGCGTAGTTACGGACTGCCTTACCAGTTCTGCCCTCTCTTCGGTAGTGAAGAGAAGAGACTTCTCCGGGGTTTCATAGACCCCAATAATTAGCCTGTCGAATAGTTTAGTGGCTCTGATGATAATATCAAGATGCCCGTTGGTTATGGGGTCGAAGCTGCCGGGATAGATGGCAATGGTCAAGGCTTGGTCTCCTTTCGGTATATTGAAATACAACTATCTCCGTGACGGCGCTCTTTGGTGAGGCAGAGTGCGGCATAAGCTGGAGCCAGGGGAAGACGGGGGGAGTGGGTTACCACCAAGATTGAGTTTGGCCCAACTAGTCTGGATGTTGCCAGTTTGGTTACTAGCTCGCCTATAGACGGATTAGAATAGGGTGGGTCCATTAGTATGATGCTGTACTCCTTATCAAGAAAGAGGATTGCTTTGGCGACATCACAACAATAAACATGAGCTTGTGCGGTAAGTCGTGTCTTTTCTAGATTTTGCCTAATTATAGCACAACACCGCGGCTCGCGGTCAACAAAATCAACCCACTGGGCACCACGACTTAGCGCCTCAATACCTAAGGCACCGCTACCGGAGAACAAATCAAGCACCCATGTCCAATCGCAGGCGGTAGTCTCTAGGATAGAGAAAATCGCACCGCGGACTAAATCTGTTGCCGGCCGAGTCGGGGTACCCTTGGGTACTTTAAGTCGGTGTCCTTTAGCTTTGCCAGCGATAACTCGCATTTTATGTATTTATATTTGTTAGGGTATCTTCTATTATACTGAGACCAGTTCGGCCTCTTTCTCTTTTCCTATCTTGGTGAAATCAGCCAGCGTATTCTGTTCACACGCCTCAATGCACTTAAGGCAGAGAGTGCACTTCTCCTGGTTAAATTCAGGCAGGGCTGTCTCCTTGTTCCACTCTATGGCTTCGTCTTCACAAGCCTTAAAGCACTTTCGGCAGTGGATGCAGCCGAAATCACACCTTTCCCTACCCGGAATATTCTTTAATGGTTGGTAGTTACAGAGAAAGGCAATCTTGGTTCCAGCCGGTACCAGCTCAATGAGGTCCTGCGGACATTCGGTGACACAAAGTCCGCAGCCGGTGCACTTATCGGGGTCGATGATAGCGACATTTTTATCCAGGTCTATAGATACGGCGCCCTGAGGACATATCTCCACACAGTCACTGAGACCGAGGCAGGCATACGGGCATCTCTTATACCCCCGGAGAAGTTGGGCTGCCGCCTTACACGTCGGGGCTCCAGAGTAACTATATATAACCTCTGAGTTGCCGCTACAGCGAGCGAGCGCCTTTTTGCATATCGCGGTTGCATCCAGGGTACAGTTCAGGGCCTTCCCCAGTTTTTCCAGGCTCTCCGGGTCCTGTAACACCTGAGAGCACGGCGTCTTAGTTACCAAATCGGCATCTTTGGCTAATGCCTGAGCGTAGGCAAAACAACCGGGATAGCCGCAGGCACCGCAGTTCATCCCGGGCAGGATAGAATTTATCTCTTCAGTCTTCTCGAATCCTTTTACCTTCTGTGGGACCTTGATGTATACCAGGTATATTATTAAGCCACAGATTAAGCCGATGGCGGTGAGTATTCCTATTATCATTGTCTGTCCGTTAATCCCTCCGCTAATATATTATAACATCTGTTATATCATTCCCCCAAATCCAAGGAAGGCAAGGCCAAGAAGGGCGGCGATGATAAAGGCGATGGGTAGTCCCTTCATTGACTTGGGGGTGTTGGCCAGTTCCAGCCTCTCCCGTATGCCGGACATCATGGCTAAGACAAGGGTAAAGCCCAAACCACCACCGAGGGCGGCAACTACGCTCTGAGGGAATGAATAATCCTGGTATACGAGTATCAGGGTAACGCCGAGCACAGCGCAGTTGGTGGTAATAAGCGGTAGGTATATGCCAAAAGAAAAATAAAGCGCGATATTTGTTTTCTTTATGAACAGCTCTATAATCTGGACCAGCGTGGCTATCACCAGTATAAAGATGACGATATACATATACTCAATGTCAAAAGGAATCAGGATATAACGGCGGATGAGCCAGGTGGCAATTGTGGCAATAGTCATGACGAAGGTAACGGCTATCCCCATACTGATAGCACTCTCTATTTTCTTAGAGACGCCGAAGAAGGGGCAGAGACCCAGGAACCTCACCAGAATGAAGTTGTTGATGAGAACCATACCGAGGAATATGGCAATGAGTTCACTCACTCTTCATCACCCCCGTCCGTCTGAACAGTGCCATGATTAGCCCGATGACCAGGAATGCCCCGTACGGCAGTACAAAGATACCTATGGGGTTCTCCCCCAGGACAGGCAGGGTGAAAAGGTCAAAACCGAGCACCGATAGACTACCGGTGCCGAGTACCTGTCTGATGAACGATATCAAAAGTAGGGCTAGCATAAAGCCGACGCTAATCCCTAGGGCATCAGCAATGGAGTCCAATACTGGATTCTTAGAGGCAAAGGCCTCGGCTCGGGCGAGTATTATACAATTTACCACAACCAGGGGTAAGAATATGCCTAGCGATTCGTAGGTATCCGGAAGGTAGGCATGGAATATTAGATTCACCACGGTAACCAGGGTAGCAATGATAACAATAAATATGGGAATCCTCATTATAGTGGGAACAAATCTTCTTATAGAGGCTATGATAATGTTTGCTCCGAGGAGAACGATGAGTACTGCCAGCGTCATACCCAGGGCGTTGTCAATCGAGGTGCTGATGGCCAATGTCGGGCATAAACCCAGAGCCAGGACAAAAACGGGGTTAGAGATGATTAGTCCCTTGGCAAACTCCTTGCCGAATTTACCCATCTTTAATCTCCTTACTCACTGTCTTTAAGCAGCTTAACCTTTTCCAGGGCAGTATTTCTAACAGCATCAACCACGGCGCTGGAACTTATTGTGGAGCTAGTTATGGCGTCTATCTGGCCGCCATCCCGGTTTAAAGCCACGTCATCAATATTTATCCCGATGAATTGATTGGTAAAGGGCGGCTCGGCAATTCTGGTACCCAGCCCCGGTGTCTCGGTATGGCTGAGGACATAGATGCCGATAACCTTCGCGAGAGTCTTATCCCAGCCGGCCATGACTGTAACCGCACCGTCGAAACCCTGCGCGCTCGAAATAACCGCATAGCCTGCAGAGCACTTGAACCATTTGACTGTATCATCCTTGTAGAGCGATTCTTGTTTTTTTCCTATATCACCTTCGGGTGTGTCCTTGAAAATACAGCAGACGGCCGAGCGCGCCTTCTTTTCGTCGGCCATTTTGATTTTATCCACCACGCTGCTGTAGACGAGATCAATGCCGGCAACGCACAGCGCGGTGATTACAAGGAGAACCAGCGGATAATGTATGCTCTTTTTCATCTGAACCTCCGTCGGCTGCTAACCATCGGTCACTGCGCCAGCA
>DAOWJG010000205.1 GCA_030640485.1 Dehalococcoidales bacterium
AATAACAGTAATGATTCTCATAGCTGGGGGACAATGCCACGGCAAAACATAGTTGGTAAAGCCTGGATATCAATCTGGCCACCAGGGCTTATCCCCAACCCCCTCCCAGAAGAGCAGCTAGACTAGAGCAACTAGCTTCTACCAAACTCCCTGGCGAGCTGCCCCAGGCTGAGATGAATCATGGTCGGTCGGCCGTGGGGGCAGGTATGAGGTAGCGCCGTCTGCTCCAGCTTACGCACCATTTCCCGCATCTCATCACTAGTCAGTACCTGCCCGGCTCTCACCGCACTGTGGCAGGCCATAGATATCACCATCCTCTCCTCCCAACCCTCACCCCCACCACTATCCAGTAGCTCCCTCATCATACCCGGCCAGTCCCGACCTGCCAGCAGGGCCGGCACCGCCCGCACCAGAAAGGTCCCTTCCCCAAAAGGCTCAATTGAGAAGCCAAATTCGGCGAGTTTTTCATACTGAGCCTTCAGGGATTCCCCCTGTCGGGGACTGACCTCAAAGGCGACCGGTTCAAGCAGCATCTGAATCTCCATCTCCCGACGTGACCGCTGGTCTTCAATCTGCTCAAAAAGGATGCGCTCGTGGGCAGCATGCTGGTCGATAAGGTAAAGTCCATCAGGTCCCTCAGCGATAATATAGCTACTAAGGAGCTGGCCCATTACCCGCAAAACCGGTAGCGATTGTGCCGGCGTCTGCGGAGTTGCCGCCGGGGGCAAACCAAGGTTAACGTCACCACCGATTGACGTCCATAACATCAGCCGGGGCACTGAAGATACTTCACGCGGGGTAGCCACCTCCTCAATCCTGGGCACGGGTGTTAGCTCAATCAGAGTCTGCCGAACCGCCTTCTGGACAGCACTAAAAGTTGCTTGTTCATCACGGAACCTCACCTCGGTTTTAGTGGGGTGAACGTTAACATCCACCTCCTGGGGAGGTAGCGAAAGATTAATGATGGCTACCGGATGTTTCCCCACCATCAAAAGGCCATGATAGGCCTCCTCCACCGCCCAAGCTAAGCGGCGGTGGCTTACCCAGCGGCGATTAACAAAGAGGCTGAGGTAATCACGACTGGAACGGCCTACCTTCGGCGAGCCGACCATACCGGTTACCAAGAGCGATGACGCCACTACCCCACCTTCCCAACCCAGAGCCTTAATCTCCAGCATATTCTGGGCTACCTCAAGACCGTAGACCTGAGTTATGCTATCTATTAACTCGCCGCTACCCGGTGTCCGCAGTGTCACCCGCCCATCAATAGATAAGATAAACCGAACTTCAGGGAAGGCCAGAGCGTAGCGGCTAACTATGTTAGCGATATGGCTGTTTTCCGTAGCCAGCGACTTAAGAAACTTGAGCCTGGCTGGTATCCTACGAAAGAGATTCTTAACCGTAACCGTAGTCCCCGCAGAGCGCCCCTTGCGGCCTCGATTAATGATTACTCCGTCCTTCAAACCGAGGTAGGTGCCAGCCGCTTCACCAGCGACACCGGTAACGAGTTCTACCTCAGCCACCGCAGCAATACTGGATAGCGCCTCACCCCGAAAGCCGAGGCTCAAGATGGACTCTAAATCACTTGGACTGGCTATCTTGCTGGTAGCATACCGATTAAACGCTAGCTCGGCTTCTCCCTGGGGAATTCCCGAGCCGTTATCTATTACCTGTATCCGGCTTACCCCACCCCCCTTAATCTCAACCGAAATCTGAGTGGCACCCGCATCCAGCGAATTCTCAACGAGCTCCTTTACCACCGAGGCTGGTCTCTCCACCACCTCCCCAGCGGCAATCTGCGATACTGTTTCCTTGTCTAAAACTTTAATCGGCATCTTAAATTCAATCTAGCCAGTTTTGTGTAAACCCCTTTTTACTCCACCTTCTCCAGCTTGGCAAAGCTCAAAAGGAGCTTCTTTACGCCAGCTCCCCGGAAAGCAACTACCACCTCGCTATCACCATCTATCGCTTGGCAGCTTACCACCACCCCCGCCCCAAAGATGGCGTGGCGGACATGGCTACCCGCCTTAAGTTCCTGAGAGGTTACCCTGGGAGCCGACGCCGTATTCCAGGAATAAACCGCGGTGGCTATCTGGCTCTCGCCCCCTCCCCACAGGCCACCACCCGAAATCAGGCGCCGTGGTATATCGTCTAAAAAGCGCGACGGGCTATTTACCGTGCTTCTGCCCATCAGGCTACGGCGAAAGGCATGAAGCAGATACACTCGCTGCTCGGCCCTAGTGATACCGACATAACACAGCCGCCGCTCTTCTTCCATCTGCGCCGAGTCATCAAATGATCTAATATGAGGCAGAATGCCGTCCTCCATACCCACGATAAACACCACCGGAAACTCCAGACCCTTGGCCTGATGCAGGGTAATCAGGGTTACCGCATCCACCGTCTCATCAAGCCCATCCACATCGGATATCAGGGCTACCCCCTCTAAAAAGGCAGTTAAGCCATCCGCGGGCGGTAAATCGCGGTACTGCTGAGCGACGGTGCGAAGCTCCAGGATATTATCCCAGCGCTCCTCCCCATCCGGCTGACCTGATATATATGCCTGATACCCAGAGCGCACCACC
>DAOWJG010000119.1 GCA_030640485.1 Dehalococcoidales bacterium
CAATACCAGAATCCATTGCCTCTTCCACGGCATAGTGGATTAGCGGCTTATTTACTAACGGCAACATCTCTTTGGGCTGGGACCGAGTTATTGGTAAGAATCTTGTTCCCCAACCACCCGCCGTGATAACCGCCTTGCGAACCCTCATAGTCATCCTATTCTCACCCCGTGCTCAAAGGCAAAGAAGGCCGCTCCCAGCAGCCCAGCATCATCGCCGAATTGAGTAGTCACTATACGCACCGCCGCTGCAGATACCGGGAAGGCCCTTTCCTTTACTACCTGCCTGGCTGGATTAAGCAGGAGGTCTCCCATGTTGGCTACTCCACCACCAATTATAATCATTTCCGGGTTAAAGATGTTGACCAGGTTTACCAGGCCTACTCCCAGATAGGTTGCGGCTCTTCCGATGACATCCTGGGCAAGGGAATCCCCCCTCTGGGCTGCCATGGCTGCCTCTTTGGCAGTAATATTCTCTATCTTCCCCGCCACAATCTCAGTAAGAGATGACCTCTCCCCACGGCTGATATGCTCTATTGCCTCCCTGGCTATGGCACTACCCGAGGCCAGTGTTTCCAAACAGCCGATATTACCACATTTGCATCTTAGGCCGTTAGTGTCAATGGTCATATGGCCTATCTCCCCGGCACTGCCACAGACTCCAGTGTATAGTTTACCGTCAAGAATAATAGCCCCACCGATGCCAGTACCGACTGTGAGGTAGATAAGATTATCTATCCCCTTCCCGATACCGAGGTGATGTTCAGCCAAAGCCGCAGCATTAGTATCATTGATTAGCCAGGTTTTTATACCGAGTCTTTCACTTACAATATCTCTTAGTGGGACATCATGCCAGCCGGGAAGGTTGGGGGAGAAGGTTATTATTCCCCGTGGTGAGTCTATCGCTCCCGCAGCCGCAATGCTTACCCCATATAGCTGCTTTAAATCTGTATCCCTTGGGCCAATGATTTGCTCAATAACTAAAACTATTCGGTTAATTACCGCCTCTACACCCTCATCAGCCAGGGTGAGGTGGTATTCCCTGGCTAGTATCTGATATTTATGGGAGATAGCACCGACGGCTATTTTAGTGCCGCCCAGGTCTATGGCAATAACTGGTAGGTTAGCTTCCTTCATCTTAAATAACACTTTAGTCTATTTCAGCGAGTTTGTCGAGATTGGCTTAAGCCCTAATGCAGCGATGTAAAGACACTCTCCTACCTAGATTTGACTTTGAGCTTAAGTTGAAGCAAGGCAATGAGTTATGCTATAGTAAACTCCCGTGTCTAAGTGGGGCAGCAAGACTACTAAGTCCCGTCTCAGCTAATTTATCTACCCTTGTCATTTGAGAATCAATAATGCCACAGCAAGAAAGCTCTCGTATGCCCTGGGTCATATTAGGCAGCGCTTGGTTCCTGTCCCTCGCGGTGTGGGCTCCGCAGTTCTGCGTTCCCCCCATGGTAGATATTCTAAAAGAAGAATTCAGCCTCACCCATGCTCAAGCGAGCCTTCTCTTCTCTGCTCCAACCATGATGATTGCCGTCAACGCGATTCCGGCCGGTATCGCCGGTGACCGCTTGGGTTTCAAGAAGGCCGCCGGTATCGGCGCTATTCTTGCCGCCGTGGGAGCGATACTAAGAAGCACCGCCACCAGCGCTGACAGCCTGTTAGCCTTCACCTTTATTTATGGCACTGGGCTCGGTTGGTCATTCGCCAATATCCCCAAACTGGTAAGCACCTGCGTACCACGAGAAAAAGTTGGCATCGCTACTGGACTGGTCTCCACCGGTATCTTCACTGGCACCGGACTTGCCCTAGCACTGACTATACCATTGTTCTTACCGACCGCCAACACCGTTCAAGGCGTCTTCTTCATCTGGAGTATCCCTGCAATCGCCGCAGCTATCTGGTGGTGGATAATGGTCAAAGAGCCGTTACATAGTACACCCCATGACAGTTCGGGGAATGAAAACTACACACCACTAAGCCAGGTACTACAGAACAAAAACCTCTGGGTTTTAGCTGCCCTCATGCTGCTACACAATTTTTTCTTCTACACCTGGACAGGGTGGGCACCAACCTTGCTACTGTTAAAGGGTGCAACAGCAGGCATGGCTGGCCTTGTTGCCTCGCTAATCCTATGGGTAGCCATTCCCACCGCCCTGTTGATGCCACGGCTTGCCTACAAGCTGGGTTTGAGGAAACCGTTCCTCTGGGTACCAGCCGTTGCTATGGCTTTTATTGCCTGGGCAGCGATAAATGCCAACCTATTCTGGGGCTGGCTTCTCATGATCGGGGCAGGAATTGCCAATGCTACCCGCTTTATCACCATACTAGCGCTACCAGCCGAGATGATGCCGAAAAAGGATGTCGGAATAGCCGCCGGACTGATATTATCCATCGGTTACTCAGGAGGGGTCATCGGCCCCTTGATTGGAGGAAGGATTCTAGATCTTACCGGTAATCTTGACCAATCCCTCTTTATTCTTATCGCTATTCCGATCGCTACAATTGGTATCGCACTGAGAATACCCGAAACTAGGCCCAAAGCCATGGCTAAGAAGCAATAACCTCCCCCCGCTGGTCTTGCCCTTTATATTCTGATATTGACTAATAATAGTCCGCCTGCTAAATTTAACCTGTGGCGTATACCTTTAACCACTTAGACCTAATCCAAGAGGTTCTCAGAAAGTCCCCCTTTGGGCTTATTACTGATGTCGATGGCACCATAAGCCAGACAGCCCCTACTCCTCAAGCAGCCAGGGTTTCCCCATTATGCCGCCGCTATCTTTCAATCCTCTCCAGTCATCTGGCTCTGGTGGCAGCTATCTCGGGGAGACCCACGGCTCAAGTCAGAAATATGGTAGGAGTTGATGGCATGGTCTACATTGGGAACCATGGCCTGGAACGCTGGGCAGAGAATCACGCTGGACTCTCAAACAGTGCCCATGATTATTCAAGGGCAATTAAATCTGTAGTTGAGGAACTAACCCCCCTGCGTTCTATAGAGGGTATCAGTATTGAAAATAAGGGAGTAACAGTTACTATTCACTATCGGCTTTCTCCTGAACCCAAGGTGGCGGAGAGAGAAATCCTGAGTGCGGTGGCGGCCTCAGCTCAGGCTAGAAGTTTAAGGATTATTAAGGGGAAAATGGCCATTGACCTTCTACCCTCAATGGAGGTTCACAAGGGTACCGCTATGCTGGGCTTGATACAGGAGTACAATCTGCACGGTGGTATATATCTGGGTGATGACCTTACGGACATCGATGCCTTTAGAGCGATGCATACCGCTAACCGCAGCCCAACTTTTCGAGGTTTTACCATCGGCATTTTGAGTTCGGAAATGCCAGAAAGGCTGGTAGCGGAAGTAGATTTTACCCTGAACGGGGTAAGCGATGTCGAGCGTTTCCTCAGGTGGATGTCTCAGAACGTTCCTCAACCAAATTGACCGCATCCTCCAGTAAGTGCCAGAGCCAATCGGTTATATCCGCTTCTTCAATTGACTTCTTGAGGGCAGTGGCGCGCTTTTTCCTCTCGTCGGGCGGCATGGTTAGAGCCGTGTAAAGAGCTTGAGTTGTTCCTTCCAGGTCGGCGGGGGACACCGTGAGAGCATTCTCCCCCAATTGCACACAAGCCCCAACCGTCTCCGATAGTATTAGGACCCCGTTACGATTATTAACCGTGGGGCCTTCCTTAGCGACTAGATTCATACCATCAATAACCGCATTCACCAATAGAACATCATAAAGCCGCATGCCAGCTATAGCCTGTAGATAGTTATTCTCATAAAAGAAATCGATAGGATACCATTCTTCGCTACCATACCTACTATTTATGACCTCTATTAGCTGGATAACCTCCTGCATATACCTTTGATATAGCCTCAGGTGGCTTCTGGTAGGTACCAGAAAGGCAATAAATCGGACCTTGCCCCGGAACTCGGGGTGACGCTCCAGTAGCTTATCAAAGGCTTTAAAACCACGAATGATATTCTTGCTAGGCTCGGCCCTATCGACACGGACTATGGTTTGTTCACCACAAAGCGGGCGCAACTTTTGCTCATATTCCTTTAATCTGGTTGAGGAAACCAATTTTTTAAGGCCAGCGACATCGACTGATATCGGGTAGGCCTTGACTCGAACCAGACGCCCCTCTATCTTGACAGTATGCTGCCCATAATCTACCTCCACCTCGTCAATAGACGATTCACAACAGTGAAGGAAGTTGTGCACATCTCGCATTGTCTGCAGACCGACGATGTCAGCGGCACATAAACCCTGGAAAATTGCCTGCCGTATGGAACGGGGTAATAGCTGCCAGTAGCATAGTGCCGGCCAAGGAATATGAGTAAAGTGCTGTATCATTACATCCGGCATCTGCCGCCGAATATAAGCACTGGCTAAGTAAAGGTGATAGTCATTAAGTATCACTATTGGGGGTAATTCACTTATCGTTGCTTCCTCAATAATTGCTTTGGCGAAGGCCTGATTTACGGGAACATAGCCGTTCTCCCAGGCATCATGAGTTACGATGTCTATATTTGGTGTGGTCGGTGAGTTCCACATATAGTGCTGCAGAAACCAAAGCAGCGGATTACAAATGATACTGTAATATTTGTGGTACGTGTTTCGGGAGAAAACTAAAAAACGGAGAGATAGATTATCATTATCAATCGGTGCTTTGAAGCGCTTCCCTTCAGCTCTTTGAGCCATCTCTCTATCCCCCCGCCCCATAGCACTAGCAATCCAGTCAAGTTCTACATACCTACTGAGGCTGCTAAGAGCGGTAACCACCCCACCACTACCGCGTCGTGAGTGAAGTTGCCCATCCTCGGTAAGATAGTATTCAATGGGGCCCCGATTACTAGCCAGAACTATGCGTCGTGGTGATAACCTCTGACTACATAAGTCTTTTAGGCGGCTATCATTACCCACTTGGTCCATTGCCATTTTGCCTTCCCGATTCGTCGGAACCTGAACAGGAGATTTGACGCCAAACGTTCACTTAATTTTAGCTGAGAATCAATATAATAAAAAGCCTGCACCATGAAGCTGAGCACTTTAGGTTAAGCTAGCTGAATGATGTTGGAATGTAGCTAGCTCTTTATTCACCCATACCTAACATCCTTGATATCTTCCGGTAACTCTCCGGGATGTAAGGGTCACGCCTCATCTGGGGGTTCCTGGGCAATTTGGAGCCATATTTCTTAACATGCCTAAGCCCGGCTAGTAAATCTTTGAGTTTCTTTGTTGGAACCGTAAAGATAATTTCGTCATCCCCGGCTAAGGCAATATAGCGGTCACCACGGCATGGTACCGTGACCTGATACTCCCCGCCCTTTATTATTGGCACCACGGAATAAACACAAGCAGCATGGCTCGACAAACTACA
>DAOWJG010000038.1 GCA_030640485.1 Dehalococcoidales bacterium
ACTCAAGATGCTGAGTTATGCTCCATCCTGGAGGACGCTCTTAAGGAAGACGGCGTGGAAATATACTGCGACTCACCGGTCACCAGGATTGAAGACGTTGCGGGGGGTAAAGAGATTAGTTTTTCCGATTGTAATAAGGTCGAACAGAAAATAGAGGCAGCGGCCGTTGCTATGGCGATAGGGTATAAACCGAATACGGAAGGGTTGGGGCTGGGTGAATGTGGCATAGTTGTAGATAGGGGCGGTATTCAGGTTAACGAAAAAATGGAGACCAACGTACCCGACATCTATGCTGCCGGTGATGTGGTTGGCGGCATGATGCTCGCTTATGTTGGCTTTGCCGAGGGAAGGGTGGCGGCTGATAATGCTATGGGTAAAGGTTTCAAAATAGATTATCAGGCAGTTCCGCAATGTATTTTTACCTCGCCTGAAGTTGCTAGCGTGGGTCTCACTGAAGAGGAAGCCCTTGCTCAGGGATATAAGCTACAAATTGGCAGGTTTCCTTTCATCGCCAACGGCATGGCAGAAATTTTAGGGGAGCCGAGAGGGCTGGTAAAGATAATCACCGGGCAGAAATATGGTCAGATACTGGGGGTTCACATTATTGGTCCCCGAGCTACTAGCCTCATACCAGAAGCCGCCCTAGCCATGAAACTGGAGGCGACCCCTCAGGAGATTATCGCAACCATGCATGCCCATCCTACCCTCTCCGAAGCACTCTGGGAATGTGCTCTGGATGTTAGCGGCGAGACAATACATTTCATGTCCCGGAATAGATAGCAGTCTACCCTGACACATTAAGCAGGATAAGCCTGCTCTAAAGGTGCGGCAGCCTTTATGATTGCGTTCTCAACATGTTATGGCAATTAGGGTACTCCGCGAAAAGGGAGAGGCACGCTCGTTAAGATTCTCACTCGATATTTTCTCAGTTTTGATGAGACACTAAGCCGGTTGGGCCACCCCACTCAGGGCATGACTTATTAGTTCCAAAAGCTTAGGCAGCCCCCATTTTTTGGTCGCTGAAATTAGCACGGTGTTTTTATTAGCGGTATGGCATTGCTCGGAAAGATAATCCATGGCATCTTGCTCCCCCCAGGTCTTGTCACGGCCGAGCAGTAGATCAATTTTATTGAGAGCTGTGATCTTTGGTTTATCGGCAAGATCAAGTTCGGCAAGAGTATCCTCCACTGTTTGACATTGTTCGGCAGCATTATGACAGGCTAAATCAACTATGTGCAGGAGGATACTGGCTTCGGCTAGTTCCTCAAGGGTTGCCCTGAACGCCGTTATAATAGCCAGCGGCAGCTTCCTAATCAAGCCAACGGTATCGGTAAGTAATACCTTACGCCGGTCAGGTAACGTTATACGCCTGGTAGTCGGATCCAGGGTGGCAAAGAGCCTGTCCTCAACAAACGCATCAGCCTCCGTGAGAGCATTTAACAGGGCGCTCTTACCCGCATTAGTATAGCCGACCAGAGCTATTATAGGAATGCCACTCTGCCGGCGGTGCTCACGATACAGTGCCCGATGCTTCTTTACTGCCTCAATCTCTTTCTTTAAGCGATGAATTTTCTGACGAATAAGGCGCTTGTCAGTCTCAAGTTGCGATTCACCCGGCCCCCTGGTACCAATGCCAGCACCAAGCCTCTCTAGGTGGCTCCACTGTCCGGCAAGACGTGGAAAAAGATATTGATGCTGGGCCAGTTCCACTTGAAGCTTGCCTTCACGGGTGTGAGCCCGCTTGGCAAAAATATCCAAAATCAGGGCAGAACGGTCAATTACCTTTACCTTAAGAGCATCCTCTAAGTTTCGCTGCTGTAGTGGTGAAAGCTCATCATCAAAAACTACCACGTCATAGTTAGTGTTATCCCGTAGCGCCAAAAGTTCATCCAGCTTACCCCTGCCGAGATAATGTGTTTTTGAAGGTATGGATAATCGCTGAATCAGTTTGCCGACTACGTCAACTCCAGCCGTAGTAGCCAATTGAGCTAGCTCTTCCATAGAGTCCTCCGCTGACCATCCACAGGCATTCCCCCTAGTTGCTACCGCCACTAAGAATGCCTGCTCCCGGGATGTTTGAGTGAGAATTGTGCCTCTAGTAATAGTAGCCTCCAATACTTTATGTCAAGTGACCTTTCTTCTTTATCCCTGCTCTACGGTTACGCCATTCAGCTAATCGTGATAAACCCTTAACTAAACCCGCATCGGCAATGGTCAGTGACAACCTTACGTAACCCTCACCGTTCTTGCCATAACCTATCCCGGGGGTAACTACCACCCCCACCTGCTCCAACAAATCGTTAGTAAAGTCCATGGAGGTATAGCCACTAGGGACCTTAGCCCAGACGTATAAACCTGCCTTAGGTAACCTGGCTTCAACACCGATGCTATTTAGTTTGTCAACCACCAGGTCACGTCGTCTCTGGTATTTAGCATTTTGCTCCCTAATTGAGTTCTGGGGCCCGGTCAAAGCCTCAATGGCTGCATACTGAATAGCCTGGGGAATCCCTGAATCCAGATTCGACTTAACTCTACCTAGAGCATCTATTATTCCCGCATTACCCACTACCATCCCTATCCGCCACCCCGTCATATTGTAGCCCTTGGAAAGAGAATGAAACTCCACGCCTATTTCCTTGGCTCCCTCTGCCTGCATAAAACTGGCTGGCTGATAACCATCAAAAGAAACCTCGGTGTAGGCGGCGTCATGACAGATAGCAATATCGTGCTGCCGAGCCAAGCCGACTACCCGATTAAAGAAACTAAGGTTGGCTACAGCCCCGGTGGGATTATTGGGGTAATTTATCCATAAAAGCCTGGCTTGCTTAAGGACATCAGCCGGAATAGCCTCTAAATCGGGTAGAAAGTTATTCTTCTCCGTAAGTGGCATATAATAGGGCCGGCCGCCAGCCAGAACGGTGCCCATTGAATAAGGGGGATAGGCTGGGTCAGGCACCAGAGCTATATCACCAGGGTCAATAAAGCAGAGGGCAATATGAACAATGCCCTCCTTGGCACCGATAAGGGGTAAAACCTCCTTATCAGCATCAAGGGAAACGCCAAAACGCCTTTTATACCACCCGGCTATAGCCTGACGCAACTCGGGCAAACCGATTGTCTCCGGATAGCGGTGATTAGCCGGGTCTTTTGCTGCCTGACGCAAACGCTCGATTATATGAGACGGCGTGGGAAAATCAGGGTCACCAATACCGAAGCTAACTACCTCCCCACCCTTAGCCCTCTTCTCAGCAATCTTACGACTAATCTCCACGAACAAATATGGTGGCAGCTTCTCGATTCTTTTTGCCAGTCTCATTTCACCTACACCCCGTCTGGATATTCTCCGGTAAACACTATTTCAGCGGGACCACCAAGGAATACCTCCCCTATCCCGTCCCACTCCACGCTCAGTATGCCTCCGGGCAATTTAATACCAACTTTATTATCAACCAAACCACATAACTGGGCGGCAACCGCTATTGCACCGGCACCGGTACCACAAGCCAATGTTTCCCCAGCTCCTCGTTCCCATACCCGGGCCTCTATTTGCCGTCGGCTTATCACCTGGGCTACCTCAAAGTTTACCCGCTGGGGAAATATCTCATGCTGTTCTACTTTTGGCCCTAACCGGGCTAAGGGGAAATCAGCCAGCGGAGACCTACAAAAATAAACCGCATGCGGATTCCCCATAGAGACTAAATGAAGGGGTAGCTCCCTATCATCTACAGTAATAGTATAGCTAAGCATAAATTTTATGTCAACTAATCCCCGGTCACCCTCGGCTATTATTACCGGGATATCCTCGGCCCTAAATTTGGGCACTCCCAGACTAACCTGGATTTCAGCTCGTTTGCCTGGAGCCTTCTTAATCCTGGCCCTTCTGATACCGGCTATTGTCTCAATTAATACCTCCATGGTTCCCGCACTAGCCACTAATTCCCTATCCAAAATGTACTTCACCAGACACCTTAAGCCATTGCCACAAGCCTCAGCCTCAGAGCCATCGGGATTAAAGATACGCATCCCAAAATCAGCCACCTCTGAAGGTAATAACAGCAGTAAACCGTCAGCGCCGACACCGAAGCGCCGGTTACATATTGCCACCGCTAACTGAGACCAATCACGCTTCATGTTACTGGTCTCTACCAGCACGAAATCATTGCCCGCACCCTGTAGCTTGGTAAAATTCATTCTAAAACTACTCCACTAGGTTTTTATAAGGCGTCATGCCTTCCTTCTTCACCCCTCCCTACAAGAAGTTCATACCGCTAAACGCCTTGCCTCGGTTGAATCTGTCACGAATTGAGCCACCAGGGTCGTAATTTCCGAATCCACATTATTACTCCCCATATCAAACCATGTAATCCTGTTGTCCTTCAACCTAAACCAGGTATATTGATGTCGGACAAAGCGATGGGTTTCAACCTTGATTTGCTGAATAGCCGTCGCCGGGGCTAGCTCACCGTTAAGGAACATACCAATCTGCTTGTAGCCTATACCAGACATAGCTGGCAATTTAGGGGCATAACCCATTTTGAGTAGCTTCTCCACTTCGGTTACTAAACCTCGCTCCATCATGTCATCAACTCTTAAGTCAATTCTACGATATAGCTCTGCCCTGCCTACCGTCAAACCTATTATAAGCACATTAAATGGTAGTGCCTTTTTACGCTGAAGCTGAGAAAAGGGAACCCCCGTGCCCCAATATACCTCAAGTGCCCGGATAACACGGCGCACATTACGGCTATCTATCCTCTGCGCCGCCATTGGGTCAACCTTTACCAGCTCCTGATAGAGCTCGTTCTCACCCTCTTTGGCTGCTCTCTCCTCAAGATGATGTCTGAGTTCCAGATCCGGTGGCACTTGTGGTATTTCCCAACCCTCCAGTACTGACCAGACGTACTGCCCACTACCACCAACTAACAAGGCTAATTTATGGCGCCTCTGGATGTCATTAATCGCCTCGTAAGCCAGCTTTTGATACTGAGCCAAGCTAAAATCATCGTCAGGATTAATAATGTTTATTAGATGATAGGGAACAAGGGATGATTCTTCTGGGCCGGGTTTAGCGGTACCAATATTCATAAAACGGTATACCTGCCGGCTATCAGCGCCTACTACCTCCCCATTAAAAGCCTGAGCCAGACGTATTGCCAGCTGACTCTTGCCTACGGCCGTGGGACCAACTATAGCCACGAGATGATTCATTTTATGAAGAACCCTTAATCTCTGAGGACTGCGCTACAATGCTTAAGAACTGGTCTGCCTTTAAGCTCGCCCCGCCGACCAGAGCACCGTCTATCTCGGGCTGCTCTATAAATTCGGCAGCATTATCAGCGATAACACTGCCGCCATAGAGGATACGCATCTCCTGAGCCACTGCCTCGGTATATAACCTGGCAATACCTTGACGAATAAAGCCGATGGTCCCATTCGCCTGCTCACCAGTAGCTGCCCGGCCGGTGCCAATTGCCCAGATCGGTTCGTAGGCCACTGTCAGGCCACTAGGAGAATCTATACCGGCTAAAGACGACTGGAGCTGCTCGGCGATAACCTCCTTGGTTCTGCCGGCCTCGTTTTCCGCTAACCTTTCACCGACACACAGAATGGGTTTCAGCCTAACCTTTAGTGCTGCCTTAACCTTCTTATTCACAATATCACCCGTTTCCTTAAAATACTGCCGGCGCTCCGAGTGCCCGATAATAACAAACTCACACAGGTCAACAAGCATTAGCGGAGAAATCTCCCCAGTATAGGCGCCCTTCTCTTCAAAATACAGGTTCTGCGCCCCCAGCTTTATTGAGCTTCCGTTGATTATCTCCTTAACAGCGGCCAGGGAGACGAATGGGGGACAAATCACCTTGTCAACGTTAGCTATGGCATCAAGCTCGCTATGCATTTTACGAACCAGTGCTACCGCCTCGCTTACCGTGGTATTCATCTTCCAGTTACCGGCAATCATCGGGGTACGCATCTTGAGCCTCCTAAGCACCGAATTTAGTTAACTTCAGGGCATGTGCCATTGCCAGAGGCATAATCTGGGTGGCAGGAAAGCGCCCCAGCCCACCAGAAACGCAGGCTGACTCGGAAAACTCGCTTACCCTGTCAGGACGACACCACTTAGAACACAGGAGAACGGGTACTGGATGCCAGCTATGTCCCTTAAGAACTGCTGGTGTCGAGTGGTCACCAGTAACGATAATTACATCGGGTTCAAGGCTTATCAGGCTGGACAAGACCCTATCAGCTTCCTCAATAACCCTGACCTTCCGCTCAAAGTCGCCATCTTCGCCAGCACTATCTGTCCCTTTTATGTGCAAGAAGAAAAAATCATAAGTGTCATAGTTTTGCTTTAGTGTGGTAAACTCGTCTTCAATGTTAGTTCCTGTCTTAAGAACTTCCATACCCAGTAATCTAGCCAACCCACGATACATAGAATAAACCGAAATAGCCGCTGGCTCTAATCTATAAATCTCACCCATGGTCGGGAGTTTTGGTCTTTGAGAAAACCCGCGGAGGAGAATCATATTGGCCGGATAGTGCCCAGCCAGGGTCTTCTTCGCCCGAGTCACAAATCGGTTAGCAACATCAGCCACTCTACTCGCTTTCGGCTGTGGCGCGGTAATCACCCTCGGTGCTACCCCAGTCTGTTGGGGGTCAGAGTCAGTGACATCGGCATCAAGTCCTTCCCCTCTAAATATGACTACAAAGCGGTGTTCCCTAACCGGACAGACCAGAACCTGGATATCATCTATCACCAGGCCATCAAGCAACCGGCATAGCTCAATGCACTCATCGTTAGAGATACGACCGGCTCGGCGGTCAGTAACCAAGCCAGCTTTATTGATAGTGCAAAAATTCCCCCGAGCGGCTACATCCCCCACTTCAAGGCTAAAATCTATCCCGACCGCTTCCAGCACCCCCCGACCAATAATAAATCTAACGGGGTCATACCCAAACAGCGCCAGGTGACCCGGAGCACTGCCCGGTGTTATCCCCCGGCCCACTATGTCAATAAGGCCACATATCCCCTTAGCCGCTAGTCTATTCAGGTTCGGCGTATTGGCCGTCTCCAGTTCTGTCCTGCCCGCAAGAGCGTCGGGTAAGCCGCCTAACCCATCGAGGACTATTAGTACAATCTTGGTGGGTGAAGACCGGGAAATCTCCCTTATTAGCTCCAAACTAATCATAATTGCGGCTCCTTATCCGGTAGTGCCTCTACCCCGGGTAATGATTTGCCACTGAGGAATTCGAGGGAAGCCCCACCCCCGGTAGAGACGAAGGTCATTTTATCCGCCAGTCCCATGTCAGCCACAGCGTCAGCAGTAGACCCTCCCCCGATAACCGTGGTGGCATCAAGGTTAGCTAGAACCCTGGCTAGAGCCTTCGTCCCCGCAGCAAACTGGGGTATCTCATATATGCCCATTGGCCCGTTCCAAAAAACAGTTTTACATTTTAGCAGTGCCCCTTGAAAACTTTTGATAGCCTCAGGACCTATGTCTACAATCCTCTTATCCTCAGGAATATGTTCAATAGATGCAGCCTCCCCTCCGGCTTCAGGACTAACTTCATCAGCAATAACAACATCAACCGGCAGTAGTAGGCGTACCCTGCATTGGGAAGCCTTTTCCATTAACCCGGCAGCAACATCCACCCTGTCAGTCTCAATTAGCGACTTCCCTACTCCATAAGATTTTGCTTTCAGGAAAGTAGCCGCCATACCACCACCGATGAGAATATAGTCCACCTTGTCCATAATATTTTCTATCATGCCAACCTTGTCACTTATCTTGGCTCCACCGAGAAGTGCAGCGAAGGGGTGAGCTGGGTTGTCTATAATACCACCCAGGACTTCAATCTCTTTCTCAAGCAG
>DAOWJG010000055.1 GCA_030640485.1 Dehalococcoidales bacterium
ACCTGACAACCGTGCTTGGCTAAGTCCTTTAACGCCCGCTCACTCTCAAACCTTACCCCCGTCTCCCGGAGAACATCCAGGACGGCTCCGTGAATAGCTCCCACCTGCTCCTCAGACAGTATATTGAGTGGCGGGAAGCGACGGGTAAATCCTCTTAACATCTTTATTCTCCTTTACTTGCCAAGTAGCCTCTTAGCCAGCCCCACTGCCCCGGGTGCGGTGGGGTCATAGCCATCGGCGCCGATACTCTCCGCAAAATCGGCGGTTATGGCACCCCCACCCACCATGACCTTCACCTTCTCTCTAATGCCTCTCTCCTTGAGGGTATCAATGACCTTCCTCTGCTCGGCAGCAGTCATGGTCAAGAGGGCAGACATAGCTAAGACATCCGCCTTATATTCGTCTATTGCCTCTATGAACTCCTCAGCCTTGATATTCACCCCCAGGTCATGCACCTCAAAGCCCCCGGCAGTAAGCAGGGTGCACACCATAGCCTTGCCTATACTATGGATATCCCCAAAAACCGTCCCCACAACAACGGTACCCAGAGACTCTCGCTTCGCCCCGGTTCTCCTAAGCTCTGCCTCTATGAGGGGCATGGCAGCCTGCATGGCATCGGCGGCTCCAACCAGGTCAGGCAGCCAGAGTTCCCCCTTACCAAAGCGGTCACCGACCTGTCTGATGGCTTCAGTCAGTGCCCCCAGCGCCTGGGTAGGTTCTACCTTTTCCGCAACTGCTCTCTCGGCCCAGCTAGTCGCAGCTTCGGTATCGTATTCGATGACTGCCCTCCTCAAATTCTCTATGATCTCAAGTGACATCTACATGCCTCCTTCTACAGGTTCTTTCGTCTTTATAAGTAGCTACGTGATGGACGCCCCACGTTTGCCTAGCTTAAAACAGAGGGGGGAGAGCTGTCAATCCCCTGCCCCATTGACAGTTTAAAGGCTACCGTATTACAATCACGCCCTAAGCACATACCAGACCAAAGGAGGGGCTAAAACGATTCACATCGGCACTTCAGGCTGGCACTATGGGCATTGGGTTGGGCCCTTCTACCCGTTAGACGTTTCTCAGAAACATTTTCTGACGCATTATGCCCGCCATTTCCACACCGTAGAGATTAACAACTCATTCTACCGACTACCGGAGAAGAAGACCTTCAAGCAATGGCACGATACCGTGCCTTCCGGATTCATCTTCAGTGTTAAGGCAAGCCGCTTCATCACCCACATGAAGAAGCTGAAAGACCCCGAGATAGCGCTAGCTACCTTTATGGAACGAATAACGGGACTTCAGGATAAGATAGGCCCTATCCTTTTTCAGCTTCCACCAAATTGGCGACGGGATATCGGACGGCTGAAGTCCTTCCTCTCGGCACTGCCAGGGGGCTACCGCTATGCCTTTGAGTTCCGCAACCCCACCTGGTTTCATCCCGAGGTATATCAGACCCTAGCTGAGCACAGAGCCGCCTTCTGCCTTTATGAACTGGCTGGTCTTAAGTCACCCAAGGAGCTCACCGCTGACTTTACCTACCTACGGTTGCACGGCCCCGGCGATGCCTATTGCGGTTGCTACCAAACCGAGACCCTCACCGAATGGGCTGACGTCTTTTCCAGTTGGGCTAAAGAGGGTAAGGAGATTTACTGCTACTTCGATAATGACGAATTAGGCTACGCTGCCCAAAATGCCGCCGAACTACTGGAACTGGTCAAGCAGAAGGCAGGGTTGAAGTAGAGAGCTTAGGATAGTTTAAGGGAGAAGCCGCTCTTTCACCAGGCTAAACTCTACCCCATACACTACTTTCGTATACCCGCTATATTACTATCGAGCGATTGACATTCGGTTTCCATGAGCTACACTTAGTTATAGCAGGGGGTGGAGAACAGTTATGGGCAAGAACGGGGCTAAGGATAACGATAATATCATTGAACTGAGTGGGTGGGAGTTTAGGAAGGTCAAAGATGGGTTAGATGAGACTCAGGTAGCATCTCTCCTCAACGAGCTTATTAACCAACGGGACTCGCTCACCCAGCGCACGGAACATCTCTCATCGCTTACCAAGCTTGCCGAGAGAACAGTTACCGAGGCTGATAAGTTGGCCGAGGAGATGACAGCAAAGGTCATTGACCAGGCCAAAGCTGAGGCGGCTGAGATTATAGCTGAAGCAGAGGCCCGAGCCCAACGGATGGAAGCAGAGAATAAAAGGAATCAGCTCGAGCTCAGAAACTCCGTACAGGAACTATATAGCCGGCTCCTTTCAGGCCTGGAAAGTCTCAAGCAGAAGGTGGTAGCGTTACAGGTAGAGTCTGAGCACAAGCTATCTCAGCCTGTAGAAGAGGTCAGCACATTAATAACTATGGAAACCGATGAAACATCAGCCGCCTCCCAAGAACCAATCCCAGCCATAGAACAAACAGAGCCCACGGTGCTAGCGGAACAGGCACCGTTAGCCGATGACCGAGACATAACTGCTGGTGAGAGGGAGCTGGAGTTAGAACTAGCAATCTTGCCCCCGATAGACATAATGAAAATAATGGAAATCGTGACCTATCTTGATAATTTACCTGAGGTTGAAAACACTGAGCTTATACCTAATACCGAGCGACCCTCAATCATAGTTTCACTACGTGAGCCCATCAACCTGATTGA
This sequence comes from Dehalococcoidales bacterium, assembly GCA_030640485.1. Classification (GTDB taxonomy): domain Bacteria; phylum Chloroflexota; class Dehalococcoidia; order Dehalococcoidales; family UBA5760; genus UBA5760. Next base: position 2,650 of record DAOWJG010000055.1, read on the forward strand.
TATGCTGAGAACACTCCCGGAAATAGCCCGCATTGAGGAAGACGCTACTGAGACTACCGGTGCCGAGGGCGAGCCAAGGAAGATTCAAATAAACCTCTCAGGAAAATCCGTGCCCCAGGAAACTAGATAGAGGGTAAGGCAATTACCAATATCCCATCCGCTCACCCCATCCCCCCAATTTGAATTAACCTCACATCGGAGAGTTATAGCTTCCATCTCTCAGCCGGCTAACGCTGGTAGGCGCCGGTAAGCTGACCCTGGGCAAGGATA
>DAOWJG010000186.1 GCA_030640485.1 Dehalococcoidales bacterium
AGGCAAAACTACAGGAGGGGTAGGCAATGTTCGTGCTGGGTACCGCGGGACATATAGACCATGGCAAGTCAGTTTTAGTGCGCGCCCTAACCGGTATAGACCCGGACCGACTGCGTGAAGAGAAAGAGCGGGGGATGACTATTGACCTGGGCTTTGCCTGGCTAAGACTGCCTAGTGGCGAGGAGGTAGGCATCGTTGATGTTCCGGGGCACGAACGGCTGATTAAAAACATGGTGGCTGGAGTTGGTGGTATCGACCTAGCTTTGGTTATCGTCGATGCGGGCGAAGGCGTGATGCCCCAAACCAGGGAACACCTGGCTATTCTGGACTTACTTGGCGTAAAGAGGGGAATCGCAGTCATAACCAAGAAGGACCTGGTAGATGATGACTGGCTGAGCTTGGTGAAGATGGAGGTTGAGAAGCTACTTGCCCCAACGAGCTTATCCCAGGCGCCGATGGTTGCCGTCTCGGCAGTGACCGGAGAAGGCTTAGCCGACCTGGTTTCGACTATTGATAAGCTTCTAGACTCCACTCCGCCCAAGCGGGATATTGGCCGCCCCCGGCTCCCTATAGACCGGGTTTTCACCATTACCGGCGCTGGCGCCATCGTCACCGGAACACTGGTTGATGGCTCGCTCACCACGGGGCAGGCGGTGGAAATCATCCCTCCGGGACTGAAGTCGCGTATCCGGGGGCTAGAGACCCATAAAGCCCGGGTAGATACGGCAACTCCCGGGAGCAGAGTTGGCGTCAATCTAGTCGGTATTGCCAAATCTCAACTTGAGCGGGGGGATGTACTCACCAAGCCAGGTTGGCTCTTACCCACCACGATGTTAGTTGGTGAGCTTCGCCTAATTCCGTATCTCCGTCGCCCCCTCAAGCATAACGCTACCGTTAATTTCCATGCCGGGACAACCCAGGCGGTGGCCAGAGTCCGTTTGCTGGAGGGACTGGAACTTAAGCCCGGTGAGACTACCTGGGCTCACTTGTCGTTAAGTAAGCCGGTGGCGCTGGTTAGGGGTGACCGCTTCATCATCCGTTCTCCAGAGGCGACGCTGGGGGGTGGCGAGGTGGTTGAATCTCATGCCCGGCGATATCGCCGCTTTCACTCAGCTGCTATTCAGAGCCTCAGGGTCAGGGCACAGGGCACCACCGAAGAGGTGGTTATGGCCATACTGGAGACAAAACAACCGCTGAGGCTACCAGACCTTTTAGCTCAGAGTGACCTGCCCGCCATTGAGCTTGAGCCAGCGGTAGTATCGCTTATTGAGCAGGGAAGGGTGATCGGGATGGGCAAGGGTGAAAATCGTCTCCTTCTGACGGCACCCGGCTGGGAGCGTCTGTCTAAGAGGGTAACCAGTACCCTCCAGGAATATCACCAAAGGTTCCCGGCTCGCCCGGGTATGTCTCGGGCGGAATTGGGTAGCCGACTTAAGATAGGGGGACACCGTTCCGTATTTCTACAAAGGCTTCTTCAGGACGGGGTTGTCGTCGAGGAGGGTGCCGCGGTTCGCCTACCTACCCACCAGGTTCAGCTAACCCCGGCTCAGCAGGCGAGCATAGATACCTTCCTGAAGTCGCTAGCCGGTAGCCCCTACGCTCCATCCAGTAACCTCATCCCGGAACCGGATCTGCTCAATTTGCTCATCACACAGCGCCGGGCAGTCAAGGTGGCCGATGATGTAGTATTTTCGGCTCCAGCCTATAACGAGATGGTGGAGAGGGTTACTACCTACCTCAAGGCTAATGGCAGGGTGACCGTGGCTGAAGTGCGGGACATGTTTCAGACCAGCCGAAAGTATGCGGTGGCTCTTCTAGAGCACCTTGATGGGGTAAAGATAACCCGGCGCGTCGGTGACGAAAGACTCCTCTACTAGCCAACAGTGTTTGAGGATAGTTTGGAGCCTTATCTTGCTATTGTGGTTTGCCGATTGGAGATTTAGGTGGGCGGAAAACTTTAGAAACGGTGCAAATGAAAAGATTGCCCTCTCTCTTATTCTATCCTCAACCGCTGTGATGTTCCACTTACTTCGGAGAACCTTTTTGACAAAAACATATCTATAGTGTATAAAGTATCTGCTTATTGAAGAAGAAAAGGATGCTTACCGAAAACCTATAGAAAGGAGAACATTGCCTTGGGGAAGTTGATTAATGCTCAACAGGATATGTCCGACCACTTTTCACAGGTGGCTACTTCATATAATGACCTAAGGACAACCGACCTAGAGCCAATTATGTTTATACGAGATGTGTTGGATGGCAATCATAGCCTTGAAGCCGCTGACATTGGGTGTGGTGCCGGAAGATACTGTTTAGGGTTTCTTCAGCATCTGGATATTCATCATTTAACGTGCATTGATAATAATGAACCGATGCTGAAAGAAACCTCAAGTTGTCTGCGGGCGGCAGGAGTAAAAAATTTTAAGACGGTAAGGGCGCTTGCGGAGGATATTCCACTAGTGGATAACTCAGTGGACTGCATCTTTTCTTTTAATGCCATCCATCATTTCGACTTTGTCGGGTTTTTAAAGAATGCCGCTAAGGTTACCAGAGATGGGGGGAGTATTTTCATCTATACTCGTTTGAGGAGCCAGAATGCAAGGAATATTTGGGGTCAGTATTTTCCCCTTTTCTTGGAGAAGGAGAATCGTCTCTACGAGCTGACTGAACTGGAAGAAATGATAAGGTCGGTAGAATCTCTGGTCATAGAATACGTAAGGCAGTTTAAGTATCGGCGAATTGCCTCACTTAACCGGCTTATTAGCCTGGCGCAAGGCGGTCACTACTCTACCTTCTCTTTATATGGGAAGGGTGACTTCGAAGCGGCGATAGAAGGGTTTCAAAGTGATATTACAGGACATTTTAATAACCTCGAGAGAATCGAGTGGTTTGATGAGAATACCCTCTTAGTGCTTAGGAAAAGAGGGGTAAACTGCTGAGAGCAGCTACTGGTGAGAAACTCGCCAGCACGAAAACCAGGTAAGAGATAAGATTCTCTTATCAAAAACCGGCCGTAGGCATCATAGTTTACTGTGAGATGCATCCTGAAGTAGTTACTTGGCGGTAGGGAGTCAACAATCTATTTGCCATTCAAAAAGTCTTGAGCATGGTGGTTGGCGGGAGCGCATGGGTGTCGAACCCACCGGAGACATCTCTAATGCCCCCCGACGGATTTGAAGTCCGCGAAGCCCACCGGGACTCAACCGCTCCCTTAACCTAAGTTTAATCGCATCACCCAGTTGGTTCTATGGCGTAGATAACTGGGTTGCCTTGTCTTTCTGACAACCAGTCCATTCTAATTGTAGTCTCCGTGCTCTTACAGAGTCAAGAAGGAATACGGTGATAAGAGCTAAATTCTCCTCCCCATGTCATTATAGGCTGAAATATTCAGGTTAGTTCGATGGCTAGTTGAGACGGGGGATGGTGGTGTTTGGGGCTTTTCCCTCATCTCGGTACATAAATCTGCTGAGGCAAGAGCCCGTGGTTTACAAAGCCGACTTTTGGCGTTAAAATTAGGTGTGATTTGGGGCGATTAGCTCAGTGGTTAGAGCGCTTGCTTCACACGCAAGAGGCCACTGGTTCAAGTCCAGTATCGCCCACCATCGTGTACAATATGGGGAACTGGAGCTAGCTTCTCGGATGCAGTGCCTTCTTTGTTGAGCTGGATAAGGAAACTCAGGATAGCATAATCCCAGAACCGAGTACCAGGTCTGAATTTCTCCTCGCGCTAGTGATCTACAATTATAAAGCTTTCAGGATTTGTAGTCAAAGAATCATAACACTACTTACTAAATTCTAACACAGCGTTTGAGGCTAGTATTTATGGCCTATTAGAGCGTGATTGCTATATATGCTCATCATGTGACATTTAGGCGTGAACTGGCGTTATACACAGGAATTTCATATGCGTGCGCTGCGGGTCAGTCCACACCCTCTTACTATTCTATTTTCAAAAGGAACCCTTCGTAGTTCGTGGCTATGGACTGTATATCTATAATCTTAAGCTCTTTCTAAGCAAATCCTAAGGCTAGTTTAATCCTTTGAACGAAGGAATAGGCTAATATTAA
>DAOWJG010000132.1 GCA_030640485.1 Dehalococcoidales bacterium
AATGGTCCCCTTTTTATGGGTGTTGATGATATACTTCGTAACGTAATTGAGGCGAAAAGAAAAGACTTTCCAAATAGAAAACGACTAGTGGTTATTCTGACGACTACTGGTGGCTATATTGAGCCAGTTCATCGAATAGTAGACACTTTTCGCCATCATTATAAATATGTTGATTTCATAATTCCTAATTATGCTTACTCAGCGGGAACTGTATTTGCTATGTCAGGTGATGCTATATACATGGATTATTATTCCCGGCTCGGTCCGATAGACCCCCAAGTTGAAACATCAAGCGGGCGGCAAGTATCGGCACTTGGTTATCTAATACAATGGGAACGCTTGCTTGAGAAAGCCAAGAAAGGGAAACTCACCATAGCAGAAGCCCAACTTATGATTGATGGTTTTGACCAAGCCGAACTATACAGGTTTGAGCAGGAAAGGGAATTATCAATCGCATTATTAGAAGAATGGCTTGTAAAATATAAGTTCAAGAATTGGAAAATAACTCAAACTAAAGGATTGAAAGTCAATCAAAAGATGAGGAAACAGAGAGCATCAAGTATTGCTAAGGAGCTTAATAATACGCAAAAATGGCACACTCATGGTCATGGAATTTCAATGACTGTTTTACAGAGAGACCTCAAGTTGCTCATTGATGATTACGGTCAAAACCCTGACCTAAGTGCTGAAATAAACAACTACCATAATCTACTAACGGACTATATGGTAAAACGTGGCAACACTGGTATAATACATGTAGCCGGTGCCTACTTACCATTTTTATCTAGAGAGGTGTAGCTATGGGTGAACATCTTACAAAAGAAAAAATTCTTGCTTTGAACCCCCATATAGACAAAGAGGAACTTGAGACAATTCAAAGAATACTTAATAAGGTGCGTGCCGAGAAAGGTCGCAAGCATCGTTATAATCTAGTGCCACCTTTTGCACGCCCACGTGTGACCGTTGGTGAGGGTGATAAAATAGACCCTCGAACAATAGTTCTACAATACACCAAGAAATAATTCTAGGAATTTTCAAAAATTCTTCCCGAATTGACCCACTACCGAACCAGTATAATAACTTGACAATTAGCGGGTGGATATGCTTAAATAAAGGTTGAGAGGTCACATAGGACCGGGTGAAGTTTGTTTCCGGAGGTGTGCTATGAGGCTTCATAAAATATACGGGGTGTGGCAAGTTGACAGGTAGTGCCCCGCGGTAGGACGGGGCGGGCGGAACTCGAACCTGACTCGAGTTAGTGAAATGGGGCCGGTTTCATAAAAGGAGAGGCCCGCTGCGGTGCAGGTAACCGCAAGTGAGATGGGTTTGAGCATATGATGGACTCAGATAGAGAGCACTCTTCAGAGTGCTCTCTATATTTTATAGCACATGATTTAACTGAAGAACGGCTCTTTAAGAAGAGGCTAATGAGTGAAACTGTATGTTATAGCGGCCTGAGCATGGTATCATCCCTAGCCTTTGCTCGCCACTTGGTCTATAATTAAAAGTGGGGAATGTTAACGTCTTGAAATGCCCTATGTGTTTTGAAATTGGTCAAAAGGAAGACTTGGTGGCATCAGACTTAGGTGAGAGGATTAACACACTAGCGCGCTGGACGTTTGAGGCAAAATATCTGGTGGTATTCACCGGTGCTGGTATCAGTACTGAGTCGGGTATTTCTGACTACCGCGGCCCTGATGGCATCTGGACACGGCAGGCGAGGGGGCTCCCCTCGAAAAAGAGGGCCTTCTCCTCGGCGGCACCAAATGCGGGGCACACCGCTATTGTTGAGTTACAAAAGCTGGGTAAGCTGGCTTTTCTAATCTCGCAGAATATAGACAATCTCCATCTGAAATCGGGAATTCGCCCCGATCGACTAGCCGAACTGCATGGTAATGTTACCAAGCTGCGCTGTAGTCACTGTGAATTTCTGGTGGGTAACTCCGCTGGGGAGATTAGCTGTCCTCGCTGCGGGGGAAAACTGGTGTCTAGTGTCGTTAATTTCGGTCAACCCTTGCCCCGTAAGGAACTAGACGAGTCTTTCTCCCATTCGCGAAACTGTGACCTCTTTGTGGTGGCTGGCTCCAGTCTCGTTGTCTATCCGGCGGCTGATATGCCCCGAATGGCTCTTGAATCTGGGGCTCGGCTGGTAATCATTAATCAGGGTGAAACTCCGTTTGACGGGCTGGCTCATCTTCGCTTTGGGGAGGGTATAGGTGAGGTCTTGCCCCCAACAGTCGATGAGTTAAAAGAACTTATGGAAATAGGATGACGATGACTAGGATTGAATCTATGAATACGCAGAGCCTCATTATTTACGAAAGACCAAAGCTGACAAAGCCATATCTGGTTATCGGATTTGAAGGCTGGCCGGATGCTGGTAGGGTTTCCTCCGGCGTGGTTGGTTATTTGAGGGATAAGCTGGATGCCATGAGGTTGGCTGAGATCAAACCCGACGCTTTCTATATTTTTCAATCTCCAGGCGTTAAGCTAAAGCGACCCGTCACCGATATCCAGGATGGTCAGGTAACGGCGCTAAGCCTGCCCGCAACCACATTCTGGTTCTATAAGAACAAAAAATCTGCCCATGACCTGATAATCTCACTGGGTAGGGAACCTGAGCTGAGGTGGAATGAGTATGTTGACCTGATTCTCGACCTTGCCCAGAACCTTGGGGTGGCGAGGATTTATGCTATTGGTGGGACCTATGACATCGTTCCCCATACAATAGAGCCAATTATGGCCGCCGCACTCAGTGCCCCTGGCTTAGAAGCCGAGATGAGAGAATATGGGATACAGCTTATTAACTATCGGGGGTCATCAAGCATACATACCGTGCTCCTCCTCTCCGCCAGGGAAAGGGGGGTTGAGGTAATAGGCCTATGGGGGTATGTCCCCCATTATGTCCAGGTGGCAAATACCAAGGTTTGCTACGCCGTTCTTAACAAGCTGGTTAAGATGCTCGGGTTGGCACTTAACCTTGAAGACATTAAGAGAGATAGTGGGTATCTAGATGAGAAGATAGATAAGGCAGTGGAACAAAAGCCGGAACTACGGGATTATGTGAGACGACTTGAGGCGGAGTATGGTAAAGGTAAGTATGAGGCCGGCGAGCCCCTGGGGGAGGATATTATTAAAGAGATTGAGGATTTCTTGAGAAAAGGGGGGGAGGAATAACCATAGGCGCCGGTGTCTACTTGGGTAACGTTTAATCTACGGGAGGTAATTAAAGTTGAAGCAGAAAGCAATTATTCTGAGTCCCAGGGATAACGTGGCTACTGCCCTGGCCAATCTCGGGGCGGGGGATACTTTAGAACTAGAGGTTAGCGGTCAGACCCGAGCCGTAACGCTGACCACCGACGTACCCTTCGGCCACAAGTTGAGCCTATCCCAAATAGAACCTAACTCACCGGTGATTAAGTATGGTGAGGTTATTGGTATTGCTACCGTTCCCATAGAGCCGGGCGATTATGTTCATATCCACAATGTGGTCAGTGCTCGGGGGCGGGGTGATTTAGAGGGAGGTGCCAAGTGAGCTTTCTCGGCTATCGGCGTCAGAATGGTTCGGTGGGTATCAGGAACTACATCGGCATCATCTCCACGGTGGGCTGTGCCAACGATGTAACCTGGTGGATATCCCAGCAGGTTAGGGGCGGTGCCCCCTTTCTCCACGGTCAGGGTTGTGCTCAAACCCAGCCCGACCTTGATCAGGTAACCCGAACCCTCATTTCCCTGGGCTGGAATCCTAATCTGGCCGGGGTGCTGTTAGTAAGTCTCGGTTGTGAGTCAGTATTAGTTGATAAGATAGCGGAGGGTATTGCCGGGTCGGGTAAACCCGTGGAGAAGGTGGTAATTCAAAAAATAGGGGGGGCTACCGCTGCCGTAGCTCAAGGGTCTCGAATCGTTCAGGCTATGGCATTAGAGGCATCCAAGGTAAAAAGAGAGGAATTTCTCGATTCGGAGCTAGTGCTTGGCGTAAAGTGTGGGGCTTCGGATACTACCTCAGGGCTGGTTTCCAACCCGGCCACCGGGGCTACCTGCGATCTGCTAATTGATAGCGGTGGTACCTGTATCTTTGGTGAGACTACGGAATTTATGGGGGCGGAGCATATTCTGGTTCGCCGGGCGGCTACTCCCGAGGTGGCTCAAAAAATCATGGATATTGTGGCTCGTATGGAAAAGAGAGCCACTGCTATGGGATTTGATATGAGGGGTGGGCAGCCGACTACGGGCAATATTGCCGGTGGGCTGACCACTATTGAAGAGAAATCCTTGGGGGCCATAGTCAAAGGAGGCACCAAGACTATTAAGGCGGTCTATGAGTATGGAGAGCGGCCTCAGGGTAAGGGGTTATTCATCGTTGATACGCCGGGGCGAGAGCCTGAATTTCTCACCGATTTGGCAGCGGCTGGGGCTCAGGTTATCATCTTCACCACCGGCCTAGGTGCCCCACAGGGCTTCTCCTTTGTCCCGGTGATTAAGGTTACCGGTAATCCCAACACTTACCAGTCTCTCCTCGAGCATCTGGATGTATTTGTTGAGATGGGAGATGAAGCTGGCGCCGGCGTCGCTCAGGCAGGGCAGACTCTATATCAAGAGGTTCTGGCGGTGGCTTCGGGAAAGAAGACCAAGGCGGAGATAATAGACTACGGTAACTTTCCCAACATCTTTACTATCGGTCCCGTGATTTAGTCCGTACCAAGAAATAAATGATATAGCTTCTCAGCCAGCTCTTCTATATACTGTCTGTTTTCAAGCTTACTTCTCCAGCCACCGGGTATTGACTTAATGCCAAGGTATGCCCCGGAGATAGCCCCGGTCATCGCCCCGATAGTGTCGGTATCGCCACCCAAGCTAATTGCGAAGCGGACAGCCTGAGCAAAAGAATCAGGGTGGGCTAAGAAGGAATATATCGCTGTAGGTACCGAGTTAAAGGCTTCAATACCATTCCCCAGTTCAGTAATAACCCTATCCTTATCTGGATGAGGTAGAAGTGCTTGTATCTGAGTTAGCTTCTCTTTATAGACTCGGTCCGATACAAAACCTATTAATTTTGTCAGGAGGTCGCTCCGGTCAAAGGTTCCCCCAGGCTTTAGGTTTGTCGCCAGCGCAATGGCATAGGCCTGTAACGTCGCCCCTTCCTTACCCAGGTTATGGGCATGAGTAATCTGGCTTGATTTATGGGCGACCCCAGTTAACACCAATGGGTTATTATGATAAAGCATCCCGATGGGAGCCACCCGCATGGCGGAGCCATTTCCGTAAGAGCCACTGTGATATAAACCCTGAGCCACTTCATCCCAGGCGCCCCCAGCTCTTATCAATCGAAAAATGCGCGGCGGTCCCGGTCCATAACCACGAAAGGGCTCAAGCTCGTAGTTCTTGGTAAAGGCCTGCGCCATGTCCTCACCGTCAAAGCCTCCGGTTCTCACCAAGGACTCGGCGACGCCAATCATCATGTGGGTGTCATCGGTGTAGGTCAGGCTCGCTAGTCTATCGGCAATCCCGTCAATGTCTTCGGGCTTAACCTTGCTACGTCCCTCAAAGGGTGCACCGAGGGCATCCCCGATGCCGGTGCCAACTAGGGCGCCGATGAACTTTGATTTCAAACTTGGCTCATCCATTTAATTATGGAACCCAGGCTCGTAGGCTAGTCTATATCTTGGTCGTTAGTATTCTTAGATTGTTCCTCGTCTTCTTTCTCTTGTTTAGTCGGCTGTTTACCCTCACGGTCTCTAAGCCAGCGCCCAATCTCATCCAGGGCCGGCGGAGCAATGTAAAATACCTGTATATCCTCCGGAAATTGAACCTCATGTCCCTCGCGCATAAACAATATCCCAATTTCATCTGCCTTAAGCGTTTCATCTATCTGCCGGGCAATATATTCGTTTCTCTTTTTGCTTATTTCCGTGTAAGACTCATAAACCGTGGTAAATACCTTTTGGCTTTGTAGGCCGACGGCTAGGCACCGGCTCCAATCCATAAGTTCGGTTAGCAGGGCGCTCTCTTCAGCGGCTTCAAGTTGTGCCCCCTTATCCAGCCTGTTTTTGATGATTTCATAGCTTTTGTCATTAAGTTCTTTTACTGTCTTAATCCCGTCTTCACCGCTAGCCGGTATTAATTCGTGGTATATCTTGTTTACCTTCCCCAGCTTTAGCTCCAGGGCGCTCATTTTGTCTTCAACCTGATTCCAGTACCGATTAAATTTCTTAAGGTAATCATCCGGGAATTCTTGCCCCCGGTAGATAAGGGGCACAAAATATAGTTTCCTTCCTTTCCTGAACTCTTCAACCGAAGGCTTTTCAATTTTCCCAAGCTCTTCAGGCATCTAGACCTCCTCCAAGACGTGATACGTAGCGCTAACTGCTGGTCAGGAGTTAGCGCAGCCGATAATTTGCTCGTTGTCCTCTATCCTGGTATGAGCGCTAATAACACACTGTTTAAGGCTAGCCCCGGTGCCAATGTGAACTCCCGTCCACAGTACGGCTCTCTCGATGCTGGCCCCCTCTCCGACATGGCAATCTTCTCCCATGACCACCGGCCCCCTAATATAGGCTCTCCGGTCTATCCGGCATCTGCTGCCGATTACCGCTGGCCCCATTATTTTGGCGGAGGGGTGGACAGTGGCATCTGCCTTACAGGAAACACCGTCTCGGTTCAGTCCCGGAATAAGGTGGCTAATCACCTTCGCTGAAAGAAGGTCGCAGTTCAGGCACAAGTATTTCTCCGACGTTCCCATATCAAGCCAGTAGCCACGGAAGGGATAGCCATAGACCGGTTCATTTAGCTTAAGAAGCTGGGGAAAAAGCCCCCGCTCAAACATGTAGTGGCTACCTTCGGGCACATGCCTTAGAACCTCCGGCTCGAGGATGTAAATGCCGGCATTTATCCAGTTAGTAGTTATGCGCTCCGGGCTTGGTTTTTCAATAAAGTGCTTTACCTTGCCATCGCTTTCAGTTTCAACCACCCCGAAGGCACTGGGATTATCTACCCAGGTTAGGGCTATGGTTACCTTCGCCCTTTTATGTTGGTGGAAGGTGAGCATATCAGCAATATCAAGGTTGGTGAAGATATCTCCATTAAGAACAGCAAAGGTACTATCTAGGTATGGCTCGGCATTCTTTACGGCTCCGGCAGTGCCCAGCGGGCTAGCCTCCACAGCATAGTTAATCTGCACCCCCAGGTTACTGCCGTCACCCAGGTAGCTCTGAATGACCTCAGGAAGATAGCTCAAGGCCAAAGTGATATCAGTAATTCCATATTTCCTAAGATAGGCGACAGTATGCTCTAGGAAGGGACGATTCAGCACTGGCAGCATGGGCTTAGGTATATAGTGAGTAAGTGGCCGGAGTCGGGCCCCCTGGCCGCCAACTAGGATAACTGCCTGGGACAGCATGCTCGGCTTTAGCCCTCCTTTCCATCACTCTGGTAGGCGGTTTTACTAGACTCCACACTATCATATACCCTAATGGTTTCTCTTGCCACTTCCCCGGCAGAACTGTTCTGCCGTTCCAAGACCATGCCCACGGTAAAATATTAGAGGTAATTTACGCTAAAATCAAGAACAACAGCGTAAAGTTTCTTGGGCGCACTTTTCTTAAGATAAAAAGTGCGCCTCAAAAAATCCTGCTGGCATTATCTTACGTAAACTGATAAGCTATCCTGTTGACAAAAGGCTTTTTTGAGCTACAATTAAGTCAGTTGGCTCTATTATGCCCGATAGCAGGGCGTGTAATATGAAAAACATTGCCAGAACCAAAGAACAGCTTATTGAGGAGCTGGAAGCCCTGCGCCGGCGTGTGGCTGAACTTGAGAAGCTAGACGCCGAGCACAAACGGGTGGGGAAGGTCTTATTATCAGAGAAAGACGGGTTGCAGGTTCTTATGGCTGGACTATCTAATACAGAAATTGGCGTTGATATTGTTGGAATTGATTATAGGGTGTTATTTCAAAATGAGACTTTACGACGAAAGTTTGGTGACTTAACCGGGAAACTATGTTACGAAGGTTATATGGGGCTAAAAGAACCCTGTGATTCGTGTCCCATGATAAAAGCAGTAGGAAGTAAAAAGTTAGAAAAGGGTGAATTAACAGGTGCCGACGGAAGAGATTATGAACTGCTTGCAGCTCAATTTGTAAATCCAGATGGAACTGTTGATAAAGTAATTGAAGTCGTTATAGACATCACTGAGCGCAAGCGCGCGGAGCAGAAGCTTCAACAAAAGAACGAGCAATTGGAAGCCCAGAACGAAAAACTTCGCGTCACCAATGAGGAACTAGGGGCTGCCGAGGATGAATTGCGCGCCAGCAACGAAGAATTACAGCGTGAAATCACCAAGCGCAAGGGGGTGGAGGAAAAGATAGAGCAGGTAGCGGGGGAGTGGCGGACTACCTTTGACGCCATAACTGACCTAGTTTCCATTCACGATAAGGATTTCAGGATTACTAGGGTGAATAAAGCTTTTGCCGATGCCTTTAAGATGAGGCCGTCCGAGCTTATTGGCAAAACCTGTTATGAAATAGTCCATGGAACAGAGGGGCTGGTGCCGAATTGCCCTCACAGGAAGACACTAGAGACTAAAGAGCCTGCTATGGGGGAAATCTTTGAGCCTCGCTTGGGGATTTATCTTGAGGTGACTACATCGCCGATATTCGATGAGAAGGGCGAGGTTGTGGCTTCTGTCCATGTTACCCGGGATGTTACTGAGCGTAGGCAAAGACAGGATAGCCTCATTGTTACTGACCGGCTGGCTTCGGTGGGAGAACTGGCCTCAGGCATTGCCCACGAGCTAAATAATCCGCTGACCAGTGTTATCGGCTTTTCGCAGCTAATCTTGGATAAGGATGTCCCCGATGATATCAGAGAGGACGTGAGGATTATCTCCAGTGAAGCTCAGCGCGCCGCCGCAGTAGTGAAAAACCTGCTTACCTTCGCCCGAAAACACGCCCCGGTAAAGCAGCTGGTGAATGTGAATGACATTATAGAGAAGGTGCTGGAACTGCGTGCCTACGAGGAAAAGGTAAACAACATCCGGGTCAATACTCGGTTTGCTGCTGACCTTCCCCAAGTCACGGCTGACTATTTCCAACTGCAACAGGTCTTCCTCAACATCATTATCAATGCCGAGTATTTTATGATTGAGGCGCATAACAAAGGCACCCTGACTGTCACCACGGAAAGGTTAGGTGATATTATCAGGGCTTCCTTGGCTGATGATGGGCCCGGGATTCTTGCAGAAAACCTGGGGCACCTCTTTGACCCCTTCTTTACCACCAAGGAGGTGGGTCAAGGGACCGGGCTGGGTCTTAGCATCTGTCATGGGATAATAACGGAACACGGCGGTCAGGTATATGCCGAAAGCGAATTGGGTAAAGGAGCCACCTTTATTGTGGAACTACCTGTCAGTGACCATTGATAGGGAAGGAGAGTTAGATGAAAAACATTAGTACCGGGGTAAAGAGAATCCTGGTAGTTGAAGATGAACCGGCGATTAACCAGGTTTGTCGGCGAGTTCTTGCCAAAGAAGGATTTGAGGTAGATACGGCTATCAATGGAGAGATGGCTCAGGAGATGCTGAGAGAAAAGGACTATGACCTAATCCTCGTTGACATCAAGATGCCGGTAATGAACGGTAAGGAGTTCTATCAATATGTAGGTGAGAAATACCCCAAGCTGGTGGAAAGGACGATACTAACCTCTGGAGATGTGATGGGTGGTGAGACTAGGAGTTTCCTGGAGCAAAGCGGTCGACCGTTTTTGCCAAAACCATTCACTCCTAATGAGCTAAAAACCGTGGTTAGAGAAACCCTGAGGCAGATAGAAAAGTGACCGGCAAACAAGCCGCAATACTGATTGTTGATGATGAAGAGGCAATCAGGAGGCTTCTTAAGCGGAGGCTAACTGGTGAGGGCTACCATTGTCAGGAGGCCGGTAGTGCTAACCGGGCTCTGAATGAACTGCAGAATAACGAAATTGAGCTGGTGATTCTGGATATCAAGATGCCGGGTAAATCAGGGGTTCAGCTACTGCCCGAAATAAGAGCCAGCTATCCCGATACGATGGTGATTATGGCTACTGCCATCACCGATACCGATATCGCCATTCATTGTATGAAGCTGGGAGCCTATGACTATATAACCAAGCCATTTAATCTGGACGAGGTGGTCCTGAGTGCCGGTAAGGCACTGGAGAAAAGAAGGTTAGAGCTGGAGAATAGAGACTACCAGCAGCATCTGGAAGAGAAGGTTGAGGAGCAGGCTGGGAGAATCCGTGAGGCCTTCTTCAATGCGATAACCGCTTTGGCCTATGCCCTGGAAGCTAAGGATAAGTACACCAGTGGCCATTCGCAGCGGGTGGCCGAAATGTCGGTAGCCATAGCCAGAGAGGTGGGCTTACCGCAGGCCAGCATCAATAAGATAGAGCTTGCGGGACAAGTCCACGATATTGGCAAGATAGGAGTGAGAGAATCCGTGCTGAATAAATCAGGTAAGCTCAGCGATGGGGAATTTCAGCATATAAAATACCATAGTGAACTGGGGGAGCATATCTTAACCCCTATCGTAGAGGATAGGGAAATCTTGCAGATGGTGAGACATCATCACGAGCGCTATGATGGCAGTGGCTATCCTGACGGGTTATACGGTAGGCAAATACCGCTGGGTGCCAGAATTCTGGCGGTGGCTGATAGCTATGATGCCATGACATCTGAGCGTTCCTACCGAGGGGCAATGAGTGCGGAAACGGCTTGCGCTGAGATAGAGCGTGGTAAAAATATCCAGTTTGACCCCGAGGTAGCCGATGTCTTCCTCAGGGTCAGTAGGTTGGTTGGTCTGGTTGCTTAGATTTCAATAGGGGATACTTAAAGTTTGACCAGTGTAGAGCCACCGGACTATCTAATCAAAGGGCGCAGATGGTGAACGGATAGGGGGAAATTAGCAGGAAGAGCTTAATGTGCAAGAAGAAAATACTTATCGCTGATGATGAACTGGGTAGCAGGCTACTGGTGAGTAGCCTGCTGGGTGAGGATTATACCGTTCTCAAGGCAAGTGATAGGGAGGAGGCAATAAACATTGCTCGTCGCCAGAAACCAGACCTTATTCTGATGGATATTATGATGCCGAACCTTGATGGCTATTCTGCCTGCCACGCCATCAAAAAAGATGCGGCAACCAGTGCCATACCGGTGATTATGGTTACCGCCTTAGGTCAGGAACTCAACAAGAAGCTCGCCAATCATATGGGTGCTGATGGGTATGTAACCAAGCCATTCAGTGTACGGGGCCTGCTGGCTACGATTGACCGATTCCTAGAATGCCCCAAGTGAGACACCGTCTCCCTCACTATGTTGTGATTATATAATTTTGCTGGTTATGACGACCATAGCCTTAACTTGCCTCATACCTAGGCTGGTTTAGTATTCCTAGCCAGCACTCATCCCAAGATAGTCAGTAAGAGGCTCGGCCATTCAAGCGCCAGCTTTACTCTAGGTACATCTAGCCATTTTATTTACCCATATGGTGAGGATACTTTGCACTGTTAAAAGTAAAGGATTATACTTAGAGTAGCAAAAAATTCTAGCCAGCATCGGGCACCAAATAATAAGGTTTTAATGTCGGGGTAAAGCCCAAGATAGTCGAACTTCTGGTGTAGTTTCAGTTCTAGCATTATTCAAGAGTCGGCTTATGTCAATTTCATGGGCTCGGGTCATCCAAATATTGACAGCTGGGTATGGAATATAGGCTCAAAGAAAAGATATTAAAGCACCTGCCGGGGAACAGATGCAGAGGCTTAAGAACATCGTCGAATCTTGCGGCTTAAGGGAAATGACAGCGGCATTTTGAAGACAGGTTATGGCAAACCTCTGTGACGCAGGTTAAACTAAGCGGAAGGAAATAGGGGTAGGCATAACTTATGGATAAGAGCTTAGCAGTCTGAGAAAGGAGATGGTTGGTTAAGTGAGCAGTGTGGGAATCATCGCTAATCCATTCTCGAGTATGGACATAAGAAGGTTGGTTGCGTATGCCTCGACTATGGGTAGTTATCACAAGATCGGTATTGTGAGACGGGTGCTCTCGGCTCTAAATTGGGTCGGGGTCGATGAAATCCTGATTATGCCCGACCGTGATAATTTGGGACGCAGAGCCATGGCTGACATAAGGCGGCACGAGCTCAGGTGCCGGGTCTCGATTATAGACATACCGATAACGAACGAAGCGGAAGACTCCGTGAGAGCTGCCCGCCTCATGCGTAAGCAGGGTGTAGATTGCATCGTCACCATTGGCGGTGATGGAACTAACCGGGTTGTCGCCCATACCTGCGGGCGGATACCTATCATGCCCATATCTACGGGGACGAATAATACCTTTCCCTTTATGGTAGAGGGGACAACGGCGGGCATGGCGGCCGGTATCATAGCTCGAGGAATTGTAAATCAGGATAGGTGCGTGGCGGCTACTAAGAAACTGAACATCATCAAGAATGGCCGTTTAGTCGATTTGGCTCTGATAGATACCGTTGTTTTAGACCAGCAGTTTATTGGCGCCAAGGCCATTTGGGACCTTTCTCAGGTCAAAGAGGTTATTACTACGCAGTGTCACCCTTCCTATATCGGTATGGCCTCTATCGGAGGTAGCTTTTACCCCATTACGGCTGATG
This sequence comes from Dehalococcoidales bacterium, assembly GCA_030640485.1. Classification (GTDB taxonomy): domain Bacteria; phylum Chloroflexota; class Dehalococcoidia; order Dehalococcoidales; family UBA5760; genus UBA5760. The sequence goes on from DAOWJG010000132.1 coordinate 12,656, forward strand.
ATGATAAGGGCCTCTATCTCCGCCTAGGCAAAGATAACATGAGGGTGAGCGCAGCCATCGCTCCGGGGGTAATTAGAGAGGTAGGGATAGAAGAATACCGGGTATTAAGTCTCAATGAGAGGGTTGAGGTCACCACTGACAAACTAGCCCTACTGGCTTTAGATGGCGAACGTGAAATTGAGATACATCCCCAAGACAGGGTAGAGATAGAGCTGTGTAGGGACGGCCCCCGTGTGGTGAAAATAAAGGAGACCCTGGAGGAGGCAACAAAGAAGGGTTTCTTTATCAACTCTGAAGCGTCAACTTTGTGACCTGTGGTAGCACCATTTAGGGTTAGGCTCTTTTTTGGTAACGCTCTATAAAGTGTGCCATTCGTCTCAGGGCTTCCTCGATGTCAGAGATAGCCGTGGCATAGCTACAGCGCACAAAACCCTCACCCTGTTGTCCGAAGAGGTTGCCGGGCATCACCACTACCTTTTCTTCTAGAAGGAGGCTCTCCGTGAACTCCTTTGAGGTCAGCCCGGTAGCTTGAACCGAAGGAAAAGCGTAAAAGGCACCCTTTGGCTCGTGACATTTGAGACCTATCTGGTTGAGGCCTTGAACTATCACCCGCCGTCGCCGGTCATACTCAGCCACCATCCGCTTGATGTCAACCTCACCGCCCTTAAGAGCCTCTAGAGCCGCCATTTGACCCATACTGGACGGGCTGAGCATCGTATGTTGGTGTATCTTGCTCATGGCGGCTATGATATCAGCGGGACCGGCAGCGTAGCCCAAACGCCAGCCTGTCATAGCGTATGATTTAGAGAAACCGGCAAGAAGAACAGCGCACTCCTTCATCCCGGGAAGGCTGGGGAAACACGTGTGTTCCACCCCATATATCAATCGACTGTAGATTTCGTCCGAGATTACTAGCAGGTTATGTTTCACCACTACCTGGGCAATCTTGACCAAGTCCTCTCGGCTCATTTCAGTGCCCGTGGGGTTAGCCGGATACCCAAAGAGAATTACCTTAGTCCTGGGGGTGATTTTGGTCTCAATCTGAGCCGCTTCCAGCTTGAATTCGTTCTCAAACCTCGTCGGTGCTGGAACCGGGATGCCGTGAGCTAGGGTAATGCAGGGTGGATAGCAAATGTAGTAGGGATCAGGAATAATGACCTCATCACCAGGGTCTAAGAGCGCCCGTAAGGCTAGGTCCATAGCTTGGCTTGAGCCAACAGTGATGATAACCTCGGTCTCTGGGTCATACCTAACGCCATAGCGGCTCTCGAGGTCCTGGGCTATAGCCTGACGTAGCTCCGCGAACCCGGTACTGGGTGTATACCCCGTGTAGCCCCTCCTGAGAGCGTCAAGAGCTGCCTCGCAGATATGCCACGGGGTTGTAAAATCAGGCTCCCCGACACCCAGGGAGATGATGCCTCCCGGAGAAGCAGAATGAAGTAGATTCAAGAATTTGCCGAAACCTACATCAGACACCGAGTCTACCTGACGCGAAGTTCGCTTCTCGGGCCTGATTGTGCGCTCATCTGACATCGTAACCCGTTCCCCTTATGTTATATAGTATGCATATTTATTCTGGATGCAGACAGTGCTGTTTAGAGAGCTCAGATTAGCCAGTTTGACTAAGATTATAGACCTTCTCAGTAGGAATGACAAACAGATAACGAGATGATGTTACGAAAATGCTGACCTTTTAGAGCATATAAGGCAGCGGGGCAATGCTTAATTGTGGCTAAGATATAGCCAGCGGTCAGAGTCGAACTGACGACCGGCGGTTTACGAAACCGCTAAGTACACACAAAACGCTTAACAAATTGACAGTCACTGAGCTTGCAGAGTTAAGCAAATTAAGT
>DAOWJG010000016.1 GCA_030640485.1 Dehalococcoidales bacterium
TGATTTTTTCTTGCCCAGGGCGATAATACCAATCAGTCTATCCCGACTTTTAATGGGGCACAAGAGTCCCAGATTAGATTTCGTTATTTGCTCCTTTTCTAATTCCCACAGCCCTTTGAATTCTGGTATATTATCAATTGATTCAAAGTTAAGGGGCTCATTTTTTCTATGTAGCCAAGCCACTACGGGATTATCAATACCAAATTTAATCTCATCATCTAAATTACCCTCTACCTTGGGATAGGCAAATTTCGTGGTGAAATCACCGCTTGAGAAATCTTGGAATAGTAGTTTGGCTTGTGTTAAGTGTAGTGCCTTAGTTATAATGGTCAGCATTTCACCAGCTAGCTCATTCAGGTTAATAATGTTGCTCATTCTATCGCTGAAGTCAAGCAATGCTCGACGATACTCATGGGTTCCCCGATGAAAGGAGCGATATACCCAGTCTTCGATTTTACGCATTAGCGGACGTGCCAGTAACGCCAGTAAGAGAACCAGGCCGGTGGTACGTAAGACAACAATATAGGTTGGTTGGGCAGGCAGGAATCTTTGCCCCAGGAATAACGCACCGGCATATATGCCACCGAGACAAGCAGCTAGTAAGGCGGAGGCCAGTACCCTCCGAGCCACAAACCTGACGTTAAGTAATTGATATTTCGTAATGGCATAGGCAATTATTAAAGCGTTGACCATATTACCAACGTGGTCAATAGATAGGCCAGCTATAGCTGGTGTTAGGTTGGTGATATAACCGGAAACTATTACCATGGCAGAGCCGATTACTAGATACATGGTTCGGTTGCGGTCGGTGGGGTCAAGGGATCTGCGGTAACGCTTAACTAACGTCCATATCGCCATGAGTAAGAAGACGGCACTAACACCACCGATGACGTAGAGTGAAGGTCCAAGGCTATGATATAATACCCCGTCAACGACGTAAGCAAATTTGACAATGTAGCCGTTGAGAGAAAGCGCTAGTATTGTCAGTACAAAACCATAACCGATATATAAGCCTACTCCACCGGGTTTATTATTGTAGGCCCTGACGAAATGGTAGTAACTAACGGTGGTCCATAAAAGTGCGGCGACAAGTATCTCATTCCATAGGAGCGCCTGCTGGGGGTAGGCATTAAGGTGCAGCATGAAGGAAGTGAAACTCCATACGCTGGAGGCAATAAGAAACAGGGCGAATACCCGATTTACTCGCCGGCTACTCTGTCGCAGGACTATTACAGCCAAGACAGCAAATAATAGACAGCTGACCAGTGGGATTACCGTCCATATGCTCACAACGACATTCCTCTCTAATACATAAAGAGACTAGTACGACTAATCATTACATAATATATTAGAAATTATGCCTCATGGCTCTGTGCTTGTCAATAGTGACCCTGGCTAGGAGCATTTACCGAGGGAGAAGAGAGGGATGAAAGGGAATTTGAGATTAATGGATGCCCCTTGATGGTAAATTGCTAGGTAACGAGTTAGGGGAAACTGAATATGCCCTGGCTTTAGTAGCAAATAGGCTGACATGCAAAGGAGAGGGAGATAAATAAAAAGAGGGGTTTTGCCCCTCTTAAACTCCCCTTAAAAGTATCACTAACCCTCTTTATTAGTTGCCATCTGGGCAACTAGGTTTGACCCCGCAGGCAAGACTAGTGGTGGCTATTCGGAGTAGCGACGAAAGACGAGCACCGAGTTATGTCCGCCAAAGCCAAAGGAGTTTGAGATAGCGGTCTTCACCTTAACCTGACGTGCCTTATTGGGCACATAGTCCAGGTCACACTCGGGGTCAGGGTGAGTAAGATTCATAGTCGGGGGGACAACTCCATGATTTATGGCTAGCACGCATATCACCGCCTCAAGGCTACCGGACGCTCCCAGAAGATGTCCTGTCTGGGATTTACTACCTGAGATAGGAATATGGTAGGCATGGTCACCAAGCATGCTCTTAATAGCCCGGGTTTCAGCTCGGTCATTAAGCAGTGTCGCGGTGCCATGGGCATTAATATAGTCAATATCGCTGGGGGTAACCTCAGCTCTTTTCATCGCCAGCTTTAAGGCTCTAGCGGCGCCCTCACCGTTAGGCGAGGGTTGTGTCAGGTGAAAAGCATCACTGGTGGCACTATAGCCGGCGATTTCCGCCAAGATAGGTGCTCCTCGCTCCCGGGCATAGGCAGCATCTTCCAGAACCATAATTGCCGCACCTTCGCCTAAGACAAAACCGTCCCGCTCAGCATCAAAGGGTCGACAAGCAGTTTCGACTCCGTTATTATTTGTTGATAGCGCCCGGCAGGAATTAAAGGCAGCTAGGATGATGGGCATTATCGGGGCTTCGGCACCGCCAGCAATCACCACATTAGCACCACCCCCTTTAATTACCTCATAGGCTTGACCGATAGCATCACTACTACTGGAGCATGCCGATGAGGGGGAGTAGTTAATACCTCTGGCCCCCAATATCAAGGAAACCTGTACTGAGGCGGCATCGCCTGACATGGTTGGGGCAAGCACCGGGCTTACTTTCTCTGGGCCGGCTTCGCTCATCACCTTAAGTTGGTCACAAATCTGGAGTAGTCCGCAGATTGAGTCGCCAATGATAACTCCAATCTCCTCAGCATCGCCGTTATTCAGCCTCAAGCTGGCGTCTTCTGCTGCCTGAAGGCTAGCGGCA
>DAOWJG010000006.1 GCA_030640485.1 Dehalococcoidales bacterium
GCTGGCATTTTCGCCTCCCTTAGATACTTATTCTAGCTCCCGACCGTCTCCACGGCTTCTAATACTTCTTCTCTATAATAGTTACCACCGCCTAATTAAGCAGCCCAGCCATTAAATCATTAACCGCCTTAACTGCCGGGGAGCTATCGGGTAGGTCAAGCAAAGGCCTCAACTCAAGGTCATACTTAGATACGGCCTCATCTAAAGGTACGGTAGCTAGAGGTGTAAGTTTCAGGCGGGATAGTTCCTCCTTGATAAGAGGGTCTAACTGGGGCGGGACGAAATTGATTATCACCGATTGCCTTTTCACCGACAGCTTGAGCTGAGCGACGATATCTGCTATCTGGGCAACCGTCCGCACCCCCTTCACCGAGTGGTTGGACACTATCAGTAGTTCATCAACATTCTGAGTGGTTCTCCGTGACAGGTGCTCCATCCCAGCCTCATTATCCATAACCACATAGGCATAGTTATCGGCCAGGGCGTCAATAAACTTCCGCAGGATAAGGTTAGGATAACAGTAGCATTCCGGGCCTTCACCCCGGCCCATCGTCATCAGGTCCAGGCTCTGGCTTTCAACCAGTGCCTGGTTTAGTCTATACTCCAGGTAGACCTCTTTAGTCATTCCGGGAGGAATGTTTATCTTCTCCTCATTAAAAGAGGCGATTATGGAGCCAACGGTCTCTTTTATTCCTAGTCCCAGGCTCTCGCCCAGATTAGCATTAGGGTCAGCATCAACCGCCAAAATTGGTCCGGAACCATTCCTCATAAGGTAACGGATGACCAAGCTAGCCACTGTGGTTTTCCCGCTACCACCCTTTCCGGCGACGGCGATAGAAATAGTCAAATAGCCAGCCTCCGTCCCAGCTTACTACCCTGTAGTTTAGCCAGTCGCTTACTCACGTTGGGGAACTCATCCCCATGGGTGTGGGGTAGGAACAGAGCCGCCACATAATTATTCATAAAATCAGCCCTCTCGCTGAGTTCCAGGTTGGTCATCATCAGGGCTACCTTTCTGGCATCATCAAGTAGGTCAGTAGAGAAAGAAGTTAACCTGGCTCCAGTCAGGGAGCCATTACCGACGAAGATAAATCTATCCTGAGGAATATCGGGAAGGAGGCCAATGGTAATACTCTTTTCAATGTCAATGTGACTGCCAAAGGCACCGGCAATGATAACCTGCTCTAAGGTATCACAGCAGCTAATGCCCACGCTTTTAGTTAGTGTCTGGTAGCCAGCATACATGGCTGCCTTGGCCCGAATAAGATTGTCAATATCCACCTCAGTGATGACAATATCCTTACCAGCCTCGGTCTCGTGTGCCCAGGAAAGAACGTATTCGTAGCCATCGCTACCCTTCCTGATTCTCTTGGTGGCTAGGTCAGTATTGAACTTACCGTTCTGACCGATGACCCCCGCTTCCAGTAGGCCAGCGATAATGTTTATCAGACCCGAGCCGCAGATTCCCCTCGGTTTCTCCTCACCGATAGTGTGAAGCTCGGGCTCTAAACTTGATGGGCTGATAGTAAAGTCCTGGATAGCCCCGCTAGCCGCTATCATACCGTGCTTTATACCCCCACCCTCAAAGGCGGAACCGGCGGAACAGGCGGCGGTTACCATCCAGTCTGAATTTCCAATCACTATTTCTCCATTGGTGCCGATATCCATATAGAGCGTCAGGGTTTTCCTCTGGTGTACCCCAACCCCCACAATCCCGGAAACGATATCACCTCCAACATAACTGGCTACTGAGGGGAAGGTAAAGAGATAAACATGCTTTCCCACCCTGATACCCAGGGAGCCTGCCTTTGCCGGGGGAATGAAGCTAGCCACCGGTGTGTAGGGGGCTAACCTTATATACTTGGGGTCAAGCCCAAGGAGAATATGGGTCATTACCGTATTACCGGCTACAATCATATGCCCGACATGCTCAACACCAATTTGACTCTGGGTAAATAGCTCAGCGATAATCTGGTTAATAGTAGCTACCACTGCCTGCTGCAGCTTCTTAAGACCTCCAGGTTGCTGAGAATAGGCGATGCGGGTAATAACATCGGCCCCATAGCTTATCTGTCCGTTGTAAGCCATACCTTCGGCAATGACCCGACCCCGGTTCAGGTCAAGTAGCTGGCCACAGACAGTAGTGGTGCCGATATCAAAGGCGAGGGAATAGTGCTTCCGGGCAGTATTCCCCGGCTCTACCTCTATTATGGTTGGCTTACGCTTGTCGGCCTTGGTCTTGACCGCCTTAACCAGAGTCGTGACCGTAACCCGCCCGTCTTTTTTCCGCAGAACTGGGGGTAATTTTCTCACGATATCAAAGTCTACCGATACATTCCTGAGGTTGCACCGTCGCTTCAGGCCTCTTAGCAACCGGGAAAGATCACTAACGTTATCCTTGAGGGTTGGCGACGAGAGCTCAACATAACACTTATTCAAGGGTGGACTAAAACTCCACCCCGTGGCTATCGCCTCAGCGGCTTTAGGACCACCATCCTCCACCACCTGCGCTTCTCGGCTGAGTACTGCCGTCTCCAGCCGTGATTCTAGGGGAATGTCAACCACCAGGTCAGTAATTACCCGACTCTGGCAGGCCAGCCGGTAGCCCTGCTCATATTCTTCAGGAGAGAGCTTTTCACTGCGGGTGCTCTCCACCCCCCCCTTCTTAATCAATACCTTACAGGTGCCACAAACGCCATTACCCCCACAGGCAGCATTGATATGCACCCCAGCCGACATTGCCGCCCGCAGCAGACTCTCGCCTTCTGGTACGGTAATATCAATATTATCCGGGTTGAAGTGAATCTTTAGCTTTTTCTTTGTGTTCGCCATCTACATCCAGCGTTATAGCAACCATCGAGAAATACTAGAAAAGCCCACTGACCTTCCCCGTTTTTACGTCGACGTCAACCTTTCTAAAAGCCGGATTGGAAGAGGTTCCCGGCATCAGGCTGATGGTACCGGCACAGGGACAGAGGAATTTTGCCCCGGAATATATTAACACGTCACGGATGGGCAGTGTCCACCCCTTGGGGACACCCTTAATCGCCGGGTCGTGAGTGAGGCTAAGATGCGTCTTTACCATCATGGTGGCATAGTCATCATACCTGGCATCAGCCTCAAAACTTTTGGCCTTAGCCTCAGCCTCAGGGCTCCAGGATGCGCCATCAGCCCCATAGACCACCCTGGCAATCCTGTCAACCCGCTCCCTCAGCTTCATTTCCAGGGGATACAGAAACTTAAACTCATTCTCATCCTCACAGGCTTCCTTCACGGCATCAGCCAGCTCCAAGGCACCGTCACCACCGTCAGCCCAGTGGGTGGAGACCGCACAACGGGCCCCCGCCGCCTCGGCCGCCTTCCTGACCATAGCCACTTCGTCCTTGGTATCAGTATAGAAGCTGTTGACACACACTACGGGATTGATGCCGGAGGTTCTGATGGTATTGATGTGGTGCAGCATATTTGAGATACCCTTCTCCAAGAGTTCCAGATTCTCCCTGGTATATTCATCGGCCAGAGGCAGACCAGCGACTACCTTGTGCCCACCACCATGCATTTTCAGGGCTCGGATGGTAGTGGTGAGCACCGAGACATGCGGCTTGAGACCACTCAAGCGGCTCTTAACATTCCAGAACTTCTCAAAGCCGATGTCAGCGGCGAAGCCGCTCTCGGTAACGTGGTAATCAAATAACTTCAGCCCAACGCGGTCGCCAATAATAGAGGACTGACCCACCGCAATATTAGCAAACGGACCGGCATGCACCATGCAGGGCTGATACTCCACCGTGCAGGCCAGGGTGGGATTAATGGTGTTCCGCATCCAGGCAGTCATGGCGCCACCCACTTCCAGGTCGCCCGTGGTAACGGGATTACCCTTCTTATCAAAGGCAACCGTAATCCTATCCATTCTCTCCCGCAGGTCAGCC
>DAOWJG010000044.1 GCA_030640485.1 Dehalococcoidales bacterium
CCGGTTCTTAGGTAAGGCTGAAGGAGTGCGAGGAGTGATAAACGTCAACAGAGTGGGAGATGAGGCCACTATGAACACTGAATCCTCAACCTAATTTAATCTAAATAAGTGTAGTCTAAACAACTAGGGAGGTGGATATTGCCACAGACTAAATCAGCTCAAAAAGATGTGCGGGCTTCCAAAAAGAGGCAGCTGCGTAACAAGTCCATTAGAAGCCTATGTAAGACCAAAATAACCAAAGCCGAGAAGCTTATCTTCTCCGGTGAACCCGAGTCAGGTCGAGAGGCCGTGGTAGCGGCTATTAGTGCTCTGGATAAGGCGGCGGAGAAGGGAGTTATCCATCCTAATAATGCTGCCCGACGCAAATCGCGATTGACGAAGAGGCTCAATAAAGCCCAAGCCCTATCTTCGAATCAAGGTTAGGCAAAAAGGATTGCCTAATAATCCCCGCCGAAGTCGGGGCAGAAAGGGCTGCCCAATAATTTCCGTCGTAGTCTGGATGAAAAGAGCTGCTTAAAATTTCTACTCCAGGGTATTGACAGGAAGCCCCATTTGGTATTAAGGTTCTATAGAACTAATGTTCGCCTCATCGGGGGCTGTCTTACGGGGGTGAAAGATGACGACACTGTCGCCTAAGCTGCAACAAATGGCTAAGTTTATTCATAGCTTTTGGGAGGACCGGGGCTATCCGCCCACTATTAGGGACATAGTAAAGGGCTGTGGTATTAGCTCAACTTCGGTGGTGAACTATAACCTGAATATACTGGAAAGGGAAGGATATATTCGCCGGCACAGCGAGGTGGCACGCGGCATTGAGCTAACGGCTCGGTCTCCGTCTTCGGGATACCGCATTCAGGTGCCTATTATTGGTCAAATAGCAGCTGGTGAGCCAATACCGGTGCCGACGGCTGATACCTGGGACGTTACGGCGTCCTCAGAAACCTTAGAGGTGACTAAAGACTTGACCCGAGGGCGGGAGGGAATCTATGCTCTAAGGGTGCGGGGTTGGTCAATGGTGGATGCTCTGGTTAACGATGGTGATATTGTACTGATGGAGTATGTAAATGCGGTAGACAATGGGGAAGTGGCAGCGATATGGCTTAAGGCGGAAAGAGAGGTAACACTTAAGAAGTTTTACGCTGAGTCCGGCCGTATCCGACTGCAGCCAGCTAATAGCCAGATGCAGCCGATATATGTTGAGCCTGACAATGTTGATATTCAGGGTAGAGTTATTGCGGTTATCAGGCAATTAGTATAAGTAAGTAGTTTGATTTGCTTTTTTATTGCTGGTGAGTATAAACTAGCAACTGCTACAGATTAAGAGATAGTCCAGCGAGACACCATTACTGCAGTTAGTAATTTGGGGAGAGAATAATGATACTAGCTCAGTTTCAGAGTGTAGGCCGTGACCTTTGTAATCGCCGGCTTGTTTGTTCTCGTAGCGGGACCCTAAGTATTAGACTGGGAGACCGTTTGGTTATTACCCGCCGCGGCACTAAACTGGGTGAGCTGGGGGAAAACGATTTAATAGAGACTGGCATCAGTAAAAACGACCGGTTTACACCACTAGCCTCGGATGAATTAGCCGTTCACCGATCTATTTATCGGGAAACCTCAGCATTGGCAATTGTTCATGTTCACCCCCCGCATGCTGTGGCTCTGTCGCTGGTGGAAACCGAGATTATACCCAGCTGTGGTGAAGGTTTGTCCCTAGTGGAGCGGGTTCCGGTTCTTGGTTGGCACACAGAATCAAAACCTAGTGATCTGGCTGATATAATTGCTCAAGCCTTAAGAGAGTGTCGGGTTGTTATGGTTCACGGTTATGGTAGCTTTGCCATCGGTCAATTACTTGAGGAAGCTCATAGCTACACTACTATTCTGGAACAGAGCTGCCAGGTCATTTGCTTGTTGAAATCACTAAATACCAGCGTCCCCGGGGAATAGCTATCTATCTTTTTATTTATCCTGCCTCGTCCTCAGAGGCTTAGCAAAGAAAAAATCTCTCTTGTTCCTAGTCCCAGTCCACGCTGTCCTGACAATGGGTAGAAATTTCAGCCATATCATCACGAATATGATAGCCGCCAGAATAGTAAAGGGCGCTGATTTCGTGCCCAGCCAGATGATGATGGGTAGAGCCAGAAGACCGCTTAATACCGACAGGGCAATATTACGGGTGACTAACAGTAGCACTACAATCACGCTGGAGAAGATTACTAGCTGCTGCCAATATCCATAAAGGAAAAGTAGGATAGCCATAACACCCACCGCAGTCCCCATCCCCATGCCGCCACGGAATTTAAGGAACGGCATCCACATATGCCCTACTATTGCTGCCAGTCCTGCCGCCAGGACGAAGGGTTGCGCTATCCCTAATAACTGGTTGGCGATAGCTACTGCCGCTATCCCCTTGCCCATATCAGCAATAGCCACGGCGACACCAGCTCTAGCCCCAACCTCCCGGTAGGTATTGAAGCTACCGACAGTACCACTACCTAACTGACGAATATCTCTACCTTTTACCAGACGAGCCGCAATATAGGCTGATGGGATGGAACCGAGCAGATAACCAATAACTATGGCTATAACTGCATTGACTACCATTGAACACTCGGCTATTTTTTATAGACTGGAGTACACCACTCAAGGTATTTAGGGTTTCTACCCTGTATTACATCAAAGTAGATTTTCTGTAATTTATTGGTTATATCACCAATCTTACCGTCGCCTATCTTACGACGGTCTATCTCGGCTACCGGGGTTATATTGGCAGCTGTCCCCGTTAAAAAGCATTCACTAGCGGCAAAAAGCTCGCTCCGTTCAAGACGTTGTTCTATAGTCTCTATACCCAGCTCATTTCGTGCCAGCTTTGTTACCGCATCCCGGGTAACACCCACTAGCATAACATCATAGCTGGCCGGTGTTACCAGTGTGCCATTGGTAACAATAAAGATATTCTCGCCACTCCCTTCGGAGACATAACCATCCGGGGTGAGCATAATCGCCTCGTGAAAGCCATTCTCAATGGCTTCTGTCTTAGCCAGTGCATTATTAACATAGAGACCGCTAATCTTAGCCTGTGGTGTCCCCGACGGGCGACGCCAGGAAGAAATACAGCATCTGGCTTTATCAATATCTAGGTATGGCCCCCAGGGAAAGGCGAAAACCAGGAAATCGCTGTCTAGATTGTGGAGACGAACGCCTATCGCCTCAGAGCTCTTGTAAGCCATGGGGCGGACATATATGTCCTCCTGA
>DAOWJG010000200.1 GCA_030640485.1 Dehalococcoidales bacterium
CATCGTTAACTATAGCTATCAACCCAAAAAGCCAGCCTTGTTCGTGGGGGTGCCTGCTTTTCTTGACCACCTGCGCTCCGCCTTCAACCCGCAGAGCAAGATATCCTATGACCAACTCTTTGAAGGGGTAAAGACGGCGCCGCTGCTCGTCCTCGATGATTTTGGGGAGCAGTCAACCACACCATGGGCCCGGGAAAAGCTCTACCAGGTTATCAATTACCGCTACAACGCTCGACTAGCAACCGTAATCACCACCCGCTACTCATTACAAGAAATTTTAGAAGAAATTGAGAGTTCCATCAGTTCCCGACTGGTTGACATGAAAATTAGCACGCCATTTAATATCATGGCTCCCGACTACCGGGGCGACCTGCGGCCCAGCCGGAAGAAAACATCCCGCGGGGGAAGGAAAGGGCGCTGGGATTAAGCAGTCCTAAGCCAAGCTTGTCAAGTCACCAGTTTTTAAGTAAAATTAGGCAAGCCTGCCTGTAGAAAGAAGCCTTCGGGTAAAATCCGTAGGTATACCTCCAGGAAGAAACCTTCGGGTAAAATCCATAGGTATACCTACGGGAAGAGACCTTAGTTATGATAAACCTGCCAGTCCTAGTATTAAATCAGAATTATGAGCCACTCAATATATGCCGCGCCCGGCGAGCAGTGGTGCTGATTTATCACGGTAAGGCGGAGATGCTGGAGGATGGCTCTGGATTTATCCACTCAGTCACTCATATCTTCTCCCTACCCTCAGTAATCCGCCTGTCCTATATGATTAAACGTCCCCGACCTAAGAGAAGACTAACTCGCCTTGAGGTTTTCAGCCGTGACCAATACACCTGCCAGTACTGCGGTAAAGAAGGCCGGCAGCTTACCTTAGACCATGTTATCCCCCGCTACCGAGGTGGTGAGCACACCTGGGAAAATGTGGTCAGCGCCTGTATTCCCTGTAATCGCCACAAGGCCGGTAGAACCCCCAAACAAGCTGGGATGAGATTAATTCACCGTCCCTCCCCCCCACGAGATAAGCTCCCCTTTTATATCTCCCACCAGCTTAAAAACCAGGCTCAATGGCAAAAATACCTTCCCCAGTGAGAATCAACCGGTAATCAACAAGCTTAGCCCTTTTTCTGCCGCCTACGGGCACGTCCCGCCTCAACAGCTACCTCGCTGAGAGGTAATTCTACCGTCGTTCCGCTCTCCAGTTCAACCAGCACCGATTCCCTGAGTGGGTTACCACCAACCACCGTAGCTACCCCCATGGATGTCGAGACCTCCTGTCCCTTTCTGGGTAATTTCTCTCTCAAAGAATGGTACAGCTCATTCTCATAACTCAGACAGCACATCAACCGCCCGCAAACCCCCGATATCTTCAGCGGGTTAAGTGGTAAATCCTGCTCCTTGGCCATTCTAATGGAGACTGGGGCAAACCCCCCTAAAAAACTGGTACAACACAGCTGACGACCGCACCGGCCAAAACCACCTACCAGCTTGGCTTCATCTCTGGGCCCTACCTGCCGTAATTCTACACGCACCCTAAAGCGATTAGTTAACTCCCGAACCAGCTCACGGAAATCAACCCTCTCCGCAGCACTAAAGAAAAAAGTGAGACGACTACCACTGAGATTGTACTCCGCGGATAGTAGCTTCATCGGTAGGTGCAGCTTGCTAATTAACTTATTACACTCAGCTAGAGCCTCTATATTCTTTTTCGCAAGTTCCTGGTCACGTTTAATATCCTCAGGCTCTGCCTTGCGGACTACCGGCTTTAGTGGTTCACTCACCTCACTATCCAATACCTGCTCCGGAGCAATAATCACTTGTCCCATCTCTAGACCGCGGCTTGTCTTGACCACCACATAGTCATTTACCTCCAGGTCAATACCGGCGGGGTTAAAGTAGTATACCCTCCCCGCTTTCTTAAAACGTATTCCAACAATATCAGCCATCTCTCACCTACCTCTCCCCGGCATACTAAGCATTAATACTTCAAACACCAGCTGCGGATTAGCATTCTGCTTGAGCTGTTCCCCAGTTGCTTGAAGGCTACTGATAAAGCCCTTTATTTGAACCAAGCTATAACCCTCAGCCCAGCTAGTAAGCATAGCTAGCCTATCAGTATTGGTAACCGCATCTACACAGCCGACCTTAACTAACAGCAGGTCACGCCACCAGTCAAGCCACAAACTCAGAATCTCCCCAACCAATCCCCGGTTTTGGCTAAACTGGGATGCCAACTGGATAGCATATTCCAGACGCCCCTCATAATCGGCATCAATAACATTAAGGAGCCTCTCCATCCTTTCTGACCGTTGCTGAAGTAAGTCATCATCACGGGCCGCCGACAGTGCCCAACCCAGCCGTCCGTGGGAAAGCCCAGCCAGAAGCTTAGCCTTTGGCATCTCAATATCCCAGCGACCATTAAGAGCCGTTTCTACCTCAGCCGCAGTTAGCGGGGGTAGCTCCAGCCGCTGGCAACGAGAAATAATAGTGGCTGGCAGTAACCTCTCATTGGTAGTTAGTAGAATAAAGATTACCTTCCCCACCGGCTCTTCCAGGGTCTTAAGCAAGCAGTTGGCGGCTTCATGTGACATTAGCTCAGCCCCCTCAATAATGAATACCTTATACCTACCTTCAAATGGTGGCAAACTGGCTGAGTGCTGCATCTCTCTAATCTGATCAATGCTGATTTCTGCCTTAGGCTTAGTCTCTTCTGAATTCCCGCCTTGACTCAAGCCTATAATCTGGACATCAGCGTGCTTAGCGGAAGCTATTTTCTGGCAGGAAGCACATTCCCCACAGGGAGGGTCAGGTGCCTCACAGTTTAGCGCCTTAGCTAAATCCAGAGCCAGCGTCATTTTACCCACGTGAGGGGGGCCCATCAGGAGATAAGCATGAGCCACCGCCTCTTTCTCCAGGCTACGCTGGAGTAAGGATACCGCCCTAATTTGACCAACTACCTGCCACACCCTAAAATCTCCGTTATTTTCTAAGCTAAATCACACCGGGTCAGGTCGGCAAGGGTCTCCCGACGCCGAATAAGACGCCCCTTACCCTCCTTAACCATAACCACCGCCGGCTTAAAGGAAGCGTTATAGTTACTAGCCAACGGCAGGCAGTAGGCTCCACAACCGGGTACCGCAATAATGTCACCATCTAAAACCGGGGGCAGAGGAATATCCCTAACCAGAATATCACCCGACTCACAAAACCTACCAGCGATGGTAACTTCTCTGGCTACTTTCTCACCCATCTTATTAGCCACCACCGCCTCGTATTTAGCCCCGTAAAGAGCCGGGCGGATATTATCACCCATACCACCATCTACGGAGACATAACACCTGACACCGGGTATATCCTTAACGACACCTACCTTATATAGGGCTACTCCAGCCTGCCCGACTATTGCCCGCCCCGGCTCAACGATAAGCCGCGGCAGTGCCAGACCTAACTCCCGGCACTTACCGATAACCTTAGATGCTACCATCTCGGCATAGACAGAAACCGGTGGGGCTGGCCTGTCCCGGGTATACTGAATAGCAAAGCCGCCACCAATATTTAGCTCGCTCGGTTCAAACCCATGCCTCTCCTTCATCTCAGCCGCAAAACAAAGCACCCGCTCAATCGCCAACTCATACGGCTCAACCTCATAGATAAGAGAACCAATATGAAAGTGCAGACCAATAAGGTTAAGGTTAGACGCACCTATGGCTTGAGCCACGGCTTCTTCGCCGCTTAATAAGGGAAAACCGAACTTAGTGTCAATGGCACCGGTAGCAATATACCTATGAGTATGAGGGTCCACCCCGGGAGACAGGCGCAGCAGTATTTCGACTCTAACCCCCTGTTCCCCGGCTATTTCATTAAGTAGCCTAAGCTCGTGTAGATTATCCACCACGATACGGCCAACCTGCCACTTAAGCGCCAGCCTTAACTCCTCGACCGATTTATTGTTACCGTGAAGGTAGATCCTATCTAAGGGGAAGTGAGCCGACTGGGCGATGCTTAGCTCTCCCGCCGAGACCGTGTCCAGCCCCAACCCCTCCTCCTTAAAGATAGTAGTCAGAGCCCCATTTATAAAGGCTTTACAGGCATAGATAACCTCGGTATCGGCATAGCGCCGGCTAAACTCAGCTTTGAATTCAGCACACTTACTACGCAGGCTAAACTCATCAAAGACATATAGCGGCGTGCCAAATTCAGTTGCCAGCTCAACGCTGTCGCAGCCACCAATTACAAGATGGCTCCGCTCGTTCACGTCGGCGGTTAATGGAAACAGAGACAGCTTACTCGTCATTTCACCTCAATGTTACCAGTGCCCCGCAGTGAAGTCAATTTATGACTGACTACCTACCTCAAACCTGACGGCAGAAAAGGTTCTACGTCAATAAGTGTGAAAACAAGCCCCTGTGCCTTTAGAGTTAGTTGCTAATATCCTCAACCGGAAATTATCCATATTGCGATAGCCATAAGCCATTCCCTTAACTATTTCAGGACTAGAGAGACTATCCAGGTATTCCTCTACTTTTTGTCTTCCTTGCCCTTCTACTACCTCCATAACTTCCCTTTTGACCAGGTTGCAGATGGTCGTATGATACAAACGCCGCCCGCTCACCGAGAACTCATCCAGTCCTATAAACTCAGGTATTTCTGTCGCCCCTCTCGCCCCAAGTCTTCTCTCTACCTCCTCGGCAACACATCTCCTCACCAATCCTTCACTTACGTCTTCCTTCTGGGCTGTCCTCTTCACTGTCTGATGAAGTGCTTCTTGCCCTAGATACTCCCTGAATTTGCAACTGGAGCGTCTCCTGGAGCCAAAAACCTCATCTGGTTCAGTGAATACTTTACCACACCAAAGACACCGGAATCGCCTTTTCATCAGCGTGAGGAATACCACTTTATCCCTTAATCTCCTGTCCTGTTTGAGCTGCTGCCCCCTATCATGCTCTTTAGTGGTCACCCTACCACACCTTGGGCAGGTAACCTCACCCCGACGATTGATTACGCTGACCTCAAAATGGCCCTCCAATTCCTTCTGCTTCAGTATCCTGAGTTGTGGCATCCTAATGCTACTGAGATACAATCATCTTGCACTCGCTTCGACCTCCTTTGCTTTGAGTTTCACTACCCAAAGGCTACAGAGGTCAGCGGGTGCTTTTCAATTATCCTTTTTCACACTAAATAGTGTAGAACCATATGTTTTGTTGTTGACAACGCTACTGTTTCGTGCTAATATGACTTTACAGTTAAGGGTGTGGAGGCAGATGAGAGTAGTTGATACATAGGAAGGGAACTGGTGATTAGAACCAAGCGGACGGCTTGGTGACCACTCACCAAGCCGTTTTTGTGTGTGTCGCACTTTAACAACTGAATATGAAGACTAATATCAATCCTGAAGCAGGTCAAGCGGTTAAGGCGCACAGTGGATGCCTTGGTATCAAGGGCCGAAGAAGGGCGTGGCAAGACTGCGAAAAGCCTCGGTGAGCTGTCTAGTAAGCCTAGCCGGGGATTCCCGAATGGGGCAACCCACCTAGGTAAAACCTAGGTACCCCCAGCTGAACACATAGGCTGGGAGGAGGTAAGCAGGGGAAGTGAAACATCTCAGTACCCCGAGGAAAAGAGATTATTCCCTGAGTAGTGGCGAACGAAAGGGGACAAGCCCA
>DAOWJG010000164.1 GCA_030640485.1 Dehalococcoidales bacterium
GGTCCTAGAGGAGTATTTAGTGCTTTCTTATGGCTCAGCTTTAAGGCATGTTTAAAGCTCCAGAAGGTATCTGGATACTGTGGATAAACTAAAAGTATTTTCAACTTAATGGCTCCTTCTACCCCAAGTTTTTGAGAAATCGGATTATTTTATATCATTTATACCTAGGGAGTCAAATATTATATATCACTTGTGTCTAGAGAGTCAAATATTTGTACTCGTCTTCCCCTTGCTCGAGTATATTATACATAGGTACCGGACAAACCTGGGGCCATAGTTCTATGCCTTTCACCTAACCTTGGACCGAGTTCCTCCACACAGGCTGTTGAATTGCTACCAACGATACCAGGGAGTATCCAATCGCCATCTTTTACCATGGCTGACCATTTTGCAGCGGTTATGATTTTGTCCCGGATTTTCTACTGTATTGGTGTTATCATTTGGCACTACCCCCGATTAAATAATTGTCGCTTGTTTAACTCAAGCGGAGCGACCTCGGCAGATAGCCCGGGTGTACTGTTATTCGTGTTGGGCCATCTTTGACTTTGGCTATTTCCCTTTAAAGACAGGTGCTCTCTTTTCCCGGAAAGCGGTAATTCCTTCAGTGAAGTCCTCTGTGCCCAAAAGATAGTTTTCCAGGGCCTCCTCCAGCTTTAAGCCCTCCTCCAGAGTCATGTCGAGGCCCTTAATCATAGCTTCTTTGGCGGCGCTCACTGCCAGAGGCGCCCGCTGGCAGATAATCTCAGCCCACTTCCTAGCGGTAGGCATAAGTTGTTCTGGGGGGACAACCTTATTTACTAGGCCGATGCGATAGGCTTCTTGGGCATCTATAGGTCTTCCCATGAATATTAACTCAGCCGCCTTAGCCCAGGGTATAGCCCGGGGTAGTCTCTGGGTGCCTCCCCAACCGGGTAAGATGCCCATGTTTACCTCAATCAAGCCTATAGTGGCATTGTCTGAGGCTATTCTTATATCACAGGCTAGAGCCAGTTCGGCGGCACCACCTAAGCACAAACCATTGATAGCAGCAATGAGCGGTTTCCATATGTCAAGTCCGCGCATGATGGTGGCGGGGAACGTCCCAGGGGTATTCCGGTGCCCCCTCATAAAGAGTAAGGTGTCGGTTACGTCGGCACCTGTAGAAAAGGCTTTGTCACCGGCACCGGTAATAATTCCAACCGAAAGTTCGGGGTCGTCCCGGAAATCTATCATCGCCTTAGTAAGTGCGCGGATTGATTCCATATCCAGCGCATTCCTTACTTGGGGACGATTAATGGTAAAGATTGCAATCCCGCCCTCTTTCGTGTAATCAATGTCCATCAATAAACCTCCTTTCCGGTTCTGGTAAATTATAGGCTGAAATACCAGCCAGTTCGTAGTCAACTGAAGGATGATTAATCAGCTTTATATAGTTAAGTACTACGGCAAATTGTAATCAAGCATTTACCATTGTGTCAATGGCAAATGCTTTAAGCACACGTGAATTAGGGCTAAAGCTTGAAAGTGGATACGGAGTTTGGTAAAATATATTGCCTATCGTCTGATGGGGCTTATTGGGTAGGGATAGACTCCGAAGGCTGTATTCCTGCCGGACATAGGAATCCACTAACCCCCGTAAGAGCTTTACAGATACTGTACGGGGAATTGTTATGTAAGTGATATATCACCTGTGTAAAAGTTGCTAGGCAGGCTGGGAATAAATAACAGGAGGAACAAGGATGGATTTTAGATTGACTGAAGATGATGAAATGATTAGAACCACAGTGCGGGACTTTGCCCGGAAGGAGATTGAACCGATAGCCGACGAACTAGACCAGAATGAAGAATACCCCTTTGAGATTCTTAAGAAGTTGGCGGCGCTTGGTATCACGGGTTTAACTATCCCTGAGGAATATGGTGGTAGCGGTGGCACCTTTTTCCAGTGGTGCCTGGCCTTGGAAGAGATTAGCTATGCCTGTGCTGGTACGGCAACTATCCTGGATACCAGTTGGGGTCTGGCGGCTCACTGTATCAATGAATGGGGTAATGAAGAACAGAAGAAGAGATTCTTAACCCCCCTGGCCAAGGGGGAGAAGCTAGGTGCCTTTGGCTTGACTGAGGCCGATGCTGGCAGCGATCCAGCCGCGGCGGCAACGACTGCGGTAAAGGATGGCGATTCCTATATCCTTAATGGTACCAAGGTTTTTATCTCTAATGCCAATGAGGCTGACATTCATGTAATCTTTGCCACCAGGAATAAGTCTTTAGGCCATAGAGGTATGTGTGCCTTTATTGTGGAGAAGGGGACGCCCGGGTTATCCATTGGCAAACAGTATCATAAGCTAGGAATACGGGCGGCACACAATGCTGAGATAGTGCTTCAGGATTGCCGGGTACCAGCCGAGAACATGCTTGGCCCTGAGGCACGGGGGTTTAGTGTTGCGCTATCAACGCTGGATGGGGGTAGGGCGGCCATTGGAGCTCTATCGATAGGTATTGCTCAGGCGGCTCTGGATGCCGCGGTAAAACACACCAAGGAGCGAGTGCAGTATGGCCGGGCGATTGCTCATTTCCAGGGCATCCAATTCTTGATTGCTGACCTAGCCACCGAGATTGAGGCGGCTAGACTACTGGTATATCGAGCCGCCAGCTTAAAGGATCGGGGACAGCCCTTTACGGTTGAGACGGCTATGGCCAAGAAGTTTGCTGGCGAAGTGGCGATGAAGGTAACCCAAAAGGGGATACAGATGTGGGGTGGTTATGGTTATATGATGGATAGTCCGATGCAGCGTTATTTCCGTGATGCCAAGATAATGGAGATATACGAGGGCACTTCGGAAATGATGAGGCTTATCATTGCCCGGCGGGTTATCGGTTAGCGGGCATGCAGACTTTATACGGCCTTATCGGTTAGGGCAGTGTTACCACTGCCTACTAGAAGGAGGGAAATAATGGCGAACTGGGAAGAATTAGTTAAGGATTTTCAGGCTCTGCTTCGTCCCCGAACCCACCTGCTCGGCTGGAAGGTGCTGGAGAAGGAGGCGGAACTGGAAAAGATACCTGGGGTGCGTCGGGTGGGGCACCGCTACTTTTTCTGTCAGGCTCTGACCCTGGCTCGAACCCTTGGCTGGACAATTGGAGCCAGTCCAGCCAAGGATGATTTCTGGTGTCCACTCACTACCTACGGTGGTTTTATGCCGGAGCCAGATTGGGATAGTATGAGTGATGAAGACTACAGTCGCTGTCCCCCGGCTGATAATTATTGGGTCAGCACCAGGGAGGATGCTCGGAAACGTTTGCAGGCTATACCTAAACTTCCCGAGGGGAGGTATCAGGCTATGGTCGTCGGGCCCTTATATCTAGGGAGCTTCGAGCCGGATGTTATCCTGTTCTACGGCACCCCAGCCCAGATGAGCCTGCTCATCAACGGCTTACAGTGGACAGACTACGAGCGCCTTCAGTTTCATAGTGTTGGTGAGGGAGCCTGCACTGATGCTCTAACCCAGTGCTTCCTGAGCCAGAAGCCAGCGATGGCTATCCCTTGCTTTGGTGAGAGGGTGCTAGGTGGCGTTGCCGAAGATGAGCTTGATATGGCAATGACGCCGGAAGCTTTTATTAAAGCCATTGATGGGTTAAAAGCGCTCTTTGCTCGGGGAATCAGGTACCCAATCCGGCAGGGGGATCCGATGGTTAGTCCCGGCCCCGCCTTTTTTGAGCTAGCCTATGGTCAAAAAGCGGAGGGTTATCCGCTCACGCTGGCTGATATAGAAGAATAGCAGGCGGCCGCCAATGGCACAGGGTATAATGATTTTTAATGGAGACGGTGGTTTAGGTTGAGGGGGGCAGTATTACGGCTGGCGGTTAGCAGAAAGATGGACTGAGAAGATGCTCGCCTGACTGGCCAAGATTAAGAAGTCCTGGCTATTTCCTCGGCTTCTTACTACCGATGAGGGAAATCTCTACATTGTTACCGCAGTGGGGGCAGGTTATATTAATAACGATTGGCTGGTTCATGACTCGTTCAGCGACGGCGCTAACTACTGAGTCGATACTATCTAGACGCTGGTCCATCATGTCAAGATGCCGCTCAATATCTTCGATGTCCAGCGCTGGCTTCTGACTTACTATCTCTGAGTTATTCTTCTCCGCCAAGATTCTTATCCTCTAATAGTGATAACCAAACTAATTATAGGTAACCCGTGGGGCTGTGTCAAAGTCTCCTCAGAGATAGCATAGTTTATGCCAGTTACCCTGTTGACAGCCGAGACAGAAGGGTTATAATAAGCTTGTCTTAGTTTCGGTGCTGGTTAATGGACTGTACTTGAGATAATCATAAGCAATAAGACAGCTTAATGGGAGGTGAGTTAATTGACAGCAAAGGCTTTTGTTCTCATTGAAACTGCGGTGGGTAAGAATAAGGATGTGGTGGCTCATCTAAGTCAGATGAAAGGAGTTAAGTCGGTTGACACGGTAACTGGGCCCTATGATATTATTGCGATTGTGGAAGGGGAAAGTCTGAATGATATCGGTGACCTAATTACCGGTAAAATTCACCCTGTTTCCGGTATTAACCGAACGGTAACCTGCCTCGCAATCAGGGCAGCTTAACCCCAGATCACCTCCCAGATTTCGGATTCAGATCTTAGGGTTTAGTTTATTAATGGGGTGGCATGGTGAAGGTTGTTATCGCTCCTCAGGGCTTTAAGGGGAACCTTACAGCTCTTCAGGTATCTAAGGCTATTGATGAGGGAATTAGACGTGTGGTTCCCAGCGTAGTGACGAGTCTGGTGCCGATGGCAGATGGTGGGGAGGGAACGACGCAGGCCCTGGTTGATGCCATTGGCGGGGATATGATAGCGGTGGAGGTAACTGGCCCGATGGGGGAGTGCATCACCGCTCATTGGGGGTTTTTGAGTGATGGCGTCAGCGCTGTCATTGAGATGGCGGCGGCTTCCGGTCTTGGCTTGGTTCCCCCCGAGAAGCGTAATCCGTTACTGGCTACTACCTACGGCACCGGGGAGTTAATTCGCCATGCCCTAGAAAAAGGCTGCCGAAAAATCATTATTGGCATTGGTGGCAGCGCTACCAATGATGGCGGTGCCGGCATGGCTCAAGCCTTAGGTGCTGGTTTGCTCGATGCCAGGGGAACACCTATTAAGTTTGGGGGTGCCGCTCTGGCTGACCTAGAACACATTGATATTACCACTATAGACCCCCGCCTGGCTGATGACGATATTCTCTTAGCCTGTGATGTTGATAATCCTCTTTGTGGTCCTGAGGGAGCTTCTTACGTCTATGGTCCGCAGAAGGGGGCGACTGAAGAAATGGTGGTCCAGCTTGATACGGCACTGGCTCACTATGCCGATGTTATTGAAAGGGACCTCGGTATTGACATCAGAGATGTTCCCGGAGCTGGGGCCGCCGGTGGTCTGGGTGCCGGACTTATGGTTTTCCTCAAGGCTAGGTTACTACCGGGCGTAGACGTTATTATCCAGGCGACTGGTCTGGCCCGGCACCTGAAGGAGGCTACCCTGGTCTTTACCGGTGAGGGTAGAATCGATAGTCAGACGGCTAGTGGCAAGACACCGGTCGGGGTTGCCAAAAAGGCTAAGGAGTTTGGGTTACCGGTCATCGCCATCGCTGGTGAAATAGGCGATGGCTACCAAGCGGTCTACGAACAGGGTATAGACACCGTTTTCAGTATTGCTCCCGGCCCGATTAGCTTTAGCCAGTCTACAAGGATGGCGGAAAGGCTAACTACTGACGTTGCTGAGCGCGCCATGCGGTTATTTATCTGTGGTCTGGAGCCGGAGCGTAGCCACAAAAAATTCTAGAGGAGGGAAAATGTCTTCCATCAGACTGCCCCAGCTAGCTTGGTATGGGGCTAAAGAGCTTGAGCTATCTATACCTGAGAAGTGGCCGGTGAAGTTCTATAACTTTGCTGGTTATGACCGTCCGCCGATGAGGCCTGAGGAAATCAGGGCTGCTATCGCTAGCCCCATCGGCTCACCACCGATCAGGGAGCTTGCCCGAGGCAAAAAAGAAGTGGTCATCATATTTGATGATATGACGCGCGTTACCCGGATTTATGATATGGTTCCTTTTGTCCTGGCAGAGCTGGCCGAGGCAGGTATCCCGGATAGTAGTATCCAGTTCATCTGTGCTGTCGGCTCTCATATGGCCTGGGACAGAACCTTGCTGGAGAAGAAGCTGGGCCGGGAGGTCTTGGCTCGATTCCCGGTCTATAATCACAATCCCTTTAATAAATGCATCTATGTTGGGACGACCAGCTACGGAACCGCGGTTCATGTTAGTGGGGAAGTAATGAAGTGCGACCTCAAGCTCGCTATCGGTTCGGTAGTTGCCCATCCCAACACCGGTTTCGGTGGTGGGGGTAAGATTATCCTGCCCGGCATTTGTTCCATGGAGACTATTGAGCACTTTCATCGGAAGGAATTTGAGTTTAGGGAGAAGTATCCGGATAAGCAGCTTACGGGGATGGGGGTCTTTGATGAGAATCCGCTGCGACTTAATGTTGAGGAGGCGGCGGCTCTAGTTGGTCTTGATGTGAAGATAGACTGCCTGGTCAATATGTGGGGCGAGACGGTAGCTATCTTTGCCGGTGCCCTGAAGCCAGCCCATAAGGCTGCGGTTAGTGCCGCCAGGACTCACTATCTTACTCCCAAGCCGGGAACTGAGGGCATTGTTATCGCTAATACCTATACTAAAGCCAACGAATCAATTATGATTGGCTTAAATACCGCCTTTAGAGCAGCCAGTCCTGAAGGTAGTGATGTTGTCCTTATCGCTAACGCTCCTGACGGTCAGGTTACCCACTACCTGTTGGGTACATTTGGAAAGACGACTAGAGGCAATATTGCGTTGGTAGCTAAGGTTCCCCAGAATGTTAATCACGTGATTATTTATTCGGAATATCCTGATATTGCTGGCCGGGCCTATATTGAAAAATCAGATAAGGTTTTGTTTATGGATGACTGGGGTGATGTTCTGAAGGCTCTGGAGAAGTTTCACCCGGCCGAAACCAGGGTAGCCGTGCTACCCAGTGCTGAGATTCAATACTGTGTGTCATAATAATCAAGATGGTTAAATTTTGGTGGGTAGTTTACTAGGTCTATTCGATGAATTTTTAGTCAGTAGTGATACCCTGCGAGTCTATAGCGGGGACAAATTAGTCTTCACCTCAAGTAGAGATGGGCTACTGTCGCTCCTTGAATACGCCAGCCGGTTTGCTCCTTATGAAAAGGGGGTTACTATCTTTGACCGGGTGGTGGGTAACGCCGCCGCTTTACTCCTAAGCAAGATATTCTGCCGTGAAGTCTATAGCCCCTTGGGTAGTGAGCTTGCCGCTAAGACAATGCACCACTTCGGCATCTCCTGTCACTTTACCGAAACCGTCCCCTATATTCAAAACCGTGGTCGGAACGGGATGTGCCCGATGGAGGAGCTATCGTTGGGTGAAGACCCGGAAGGGTTTTATCAGGCGTGTCTTTCCCTAGATCTGGGACATGGATTCTAGCCTCGTTATCACCTCGTTTATGGTTTGTTCCGCCGTAGATGCCCCGGCAGTTATCCCAATATGGCACTGGCCCTGAAGCCAGGAGGTTTGAATCTCCCCGGCAGTTTCAATGAGGTAGGTTTTCGTAACCTTGGAACATAGCTGTGCCAGGCGACTAGTGTTGGCACTGTTATGCCCCCCAATAACCAGCATTACCTCTACTCTGCTGGCTAGCTCGAGGGCTGATGCCTGTCGCTTTCTGATGTCGTGGCATATAGTATCAATGATGCGTAGTTCGGAGTCTTTACTTAGGGCACAGTCAATAAGCTTCTTTACAAACTCGTTAAAATGGGCTGGTATTTGAGTCGTCTGGGATAGAACCCCGAGACGGCGGGGGAGCGGCTTAAGCTTGGTGATAAACTGTTCATCCAAGGTAGCCACTCCTTTATTATTAGCCCAACCTAGGACCCCCTTAACCTCGGGGTGATTAGCATCGCCGTAAACAATAACGAAGAAGCCGGCTTGAGCTAACCTTCGCGCTGCAATTTGGGCCCGGTGAACAAAAGGGCAGGTAGTGTCAATGATGTCAACGTGACGAGCCCGAATCTCCTGCCCTGTTTGGGGGCTGACTCCATGAGCACTGGTGACGACAACACTGCCTTTCATATCATCCACGCTGCTCGCTATCCTGACTCCAATGTCAGCCAGTTTTTGCAGCACTGGTTGGTTATGCACGATAGCGCCCAGTGTTTCTACCCCACCGTGCTCCCGGGCAGCCTTTTCTAGAATGTGAAGAGCTCGTCTAACCCCGAAACAGAACCCTATTCCCTCTGCCTTTTCAATCCTTAGTGCCATCTGAATTTGCTTTCCTAGCGTAGTGTCCCCGATATTCGGGGGGCAAAAGTTCAGCGATACGCTCCATAATAAAGTCAGCCAGCTCACGAAGTTTTTCCTTGGTTGGCCTGTCGCTAGTCGCTGGCAAATAGAAGGGGCGGCCAATACTAACTGTTACCCGGGGCCGATGAATGATGTGCCAGAGCGGACCCTTCTTGATATTCTCCAGACCCGTAATGCCGATGGGAAGAATGGGAACACTATTATGTAAGGCTATCAGTGCTGAGCCGGGGAAGGCCGGTTGCAGCTGGCCATTTTTGCTTCTCGTTCCCTCAGGGAACATGAATAGAGCTAGGCCACTGTCCAGAACCCGGTTCGCTTGCTTTAGCGCCTTCCTGTCCATACCGCCTCTGTGCACGGGAAAGGTACCAAAGGCTTGTACCAGGAGTCTTATGGGTAGGTGACGAAATAACTCATGCTTAGTCATAAATATCAATCTGCGTTTGAAGCTAACAGCAACGAAGTATTGGTCAGCCATACTCATATGGTTAGAGGCAACTAATAGAGGGCCACGCTCAGGAATATTATCCGTTCCCTTAACCTGCCGGCGGGTTAAGATGAATATAAGCGCCCTACAAAACAGGAGTATTAGAACCCTGGCTACTCTTTGTGTCCTGGTCTGGCGAAGCTCGTACATTATTCTATCCCTACAAAAGGAGAATACTGGTTAAAATTATACCTTAGGCTAGGAACGAAGACAAATAAGCCCGGAAGATATATTGGTCGCTATCTTATCTCTTAAGCTAGTTGGAGGAATTTCAGAGTGGCCATAGCTTTCAAGGGGAGGGTGTTTATTATTACCACCACAAATTAGGGTCGCTGGAGTATCAATGCCGAGTCAGTCTATCAAAAGGATTAAAGACTTGCCAAAGTATTTAGGCGAGGTTTAGCCCCATCTTGGCAGCGGTTTCTCGGAGGGCTGATGAGTAAGTAGCGAAGGTTTTAGCATCAAACAGCACGAACACCACTTCCTTGATGGAGGTAGTACTCTGGCGGAGAAAGGTAATGACAGCACCAGTGGCTACTTTGGCGGCTTGGCTAACCGGATAGCCATAGACACCGGTGCTTATTGAGGGGAAGGAGATGCTGCTGAGTTTATTCTCCGCTGCCAGTTTCAGACTTTCCTGATAGGCACTGGTCAGTAGTTCTGATTCTCCTTTACCACCACCGTGCCAGACAGGACCGACGGTGTGAATAACGTATTTTGCCTTAAGATTACCGCTAGTGGTAATTACTGCCTCACCGGTTGGCAGTCGTCCGCGTCGGGCGACAATCTGCTTGCACTCCTCCAGGATAGCAGGACCTCCGGCTCTGTGGATAGCCCCATCTACGCCACCACCCCCCATAAGGCTGGAATTAGCGGCATTGACGATAGCCTCGGTAGTCTGCTGGGTGATGTCCCCCTGAATGGTGCGTAGCTTTGTCTGGTTAATGGTAACTTCGGTAGCTTGGTTCTCCATATCTTAGCCCCCTTCATTTTTGTAGTCTAATATCCCTCTTTTGTAGGTGCCACCTTAACCAATTATATGGCAGGAAATGGGGCTTGACAAATACTATATATTGTGGTAGGGTAACTTTGCTATACTATATAGTGTGGAATTTAGGCATGAATTGTCCCTATTGTGGTTATGCTGACTCCAGGGTTATAGATTCTCGTAATGTGAATGACGGCATACGTCGGCGGCGTCAGTGTCTAAGCTGTGAGGCTCGTTTTACCACCTACGAGCGGCTACAGCCAGCCGGCCTCTTCGTGATTAAGAAGGACAAGAGGCGGGAGGAGTTTAGCCGGGATAAGCTGCTCTCTGGTATTCGCAAGGCCTGTGAAAAGAGGCCACTACCTACCGGCGCTGTTGATAAGCTTGTTGACGAGATAGAGGCCGAGATTTATCACCTGGGCAAAGCGGAGATACCCGGTAGTGTTATTGGTGATATGGTGATGGCGGGGTTAAAGAACCTGGACTACATTGCCTACATTCGCTTTGCCAGTGTTTATCGGGAGTTTCGGGATATCACTGCCCTAAAGCAAGAATTAGACACCCTACTCAGTGCTGAAGCCGAGGTATCTCTGCCAGCGAGTCAACTGCCCCTAATTCCGGCTGAGCCACCGGCGGGGCTAGCTAAGAGTCATCGGAGGCGACGAAAATGAATATAGATAATTAATCACAAAGCAGACGCTCGCTTGACCGCACCCGGATTGCCCGAGCCGTCTTTGCTGCCGCTGAGTCTATGGGTATCGCTGATAGACACCTGGTGGAGCAGCTTGCGGGTCAGGTAATTGAGCGTCTGGAACGCTCGAGGCCCCAGTCTGGGATGGAACAGCCCCTGCCGGGAATGGAAGGCCTGGTGCCCAGAGTCCCGCTCCCAAAAAAGCGCCTGCCCAGTGGGGCTGAAATCCAGGCTATAGTAGAAGAAATCCTGGCGAGTAAGGAGTCAGTTCAGAAGGAGGAGGTTAAACCCAAAATGAAAACCACCGTGGCTAAGCCAGAGGTTCAGACTACGGAAGGGGTTAATCTTACCGGGAATGCCCTTCGTGTTCTGGAAAGACGGTATCTAAAGAAGGATGCTAAGGGTCAGGTTATGGAGGCGCCGGCGGAGATGTTCTGGCGGGTGGCAGGGGCCATTGCCTCAGCTGAGCTTTTGTACGCTGCTAAAGCCGATGTTAAGGCAATGGAGGAGGAATTTTACCGGTTGATGGCTAATTTGGAGTTTCTGCCTAACTCCCCGACCCTGATGAATGCCGGGCGGAAGCTGGGGCAACTGTCGGCCTGCTTTGTCCTCCCCGTTGAAGACTCAATGGAGTCTATCTTTGATGCCGTCAAGAATACCGCCCTGATACATAAAAGTGGCGGCGGCACCGGGTTTTCCTTCTCTAGGTTGAGACCGGAGAGCGACCGGGTTGGCTCTACCGGTGGTGTCGCCAGTGGCCCGGTTTCCTTTATCCGTGCCTTTGACATTGCCACCGATGTCATTAAACAGGGAGGGATGCGCCGTGGGGCCAATATGGGCATCCTCAGTGTTGACCACCCCGATATTATGAAGTTCATCACGGCCAAGGAAGACCCGGCGGTGCTGACCAACTTTAATATCTCCGTAGCCGTAACCAGTGAATTTATGGAAGCGGCTAAGGCCGGCGCTGACTATAATCTGGTAAATCCACGCACTAAAGAGGTAGCCGGTAGGCTCAATGCCAGAGAGGTATTTGACAAGATGGTGGCTATGGCCTGGAAGACAGGGGACCCGGGTGTTGTCTTTATTGACCGCATAAATGACGACAACCCGACTCCTAAGCTGGGCAGTATTGAAAGTACCAACCCCTGTGGTGAACAGCCGCTACTTCCCTACGAATCGTGTAATCTGGGTTCTATTAATTTGTCCCGGATGGTAGAGAGCACAGATGGAACCTATGAGATTGATTATCCCAAGCTGGCGGAGGCGATAAAAACCGCCGTTCGGTTCCTTGACAATGTTATTGAGGTTAACAAGTTCCCCCTCCCTGAGATAGAGGCGATGACCAAGCAGTCGCGGAAGATAGGGCTGGGGGTGATGGGCTTTGCCGATATGCTAATCAAGCTGGGTATCCCCTATAATTCCGAAGCGGCATTAGGGGTTGCCTCTGATATTATGAAGTTTGTCACCGAGGAGTCGGCTAAAGCCTCGCAGGAATTAGCCCGGGAGCGGGGGGTCTTCCCCGCCTTTGAGGGCAGCATCTATGACAAGCCCGGTGAACCTGAGATAAGAAATGCCTCGTGCACCACCATTGCTCCCACCGGCACCCTGAGTATTATAGCGGGCTGCTCCAGTGGCATTGAGCCCCTCTTTGCCCTGAGCTATAAGCGCCATATTCTGGACGGCGAGCAGTTTATTGAGGTAAACCCCTATTTTGAGGCGGTGGCTAAGCGTGAGGGCTTCTACTCTGAAGAGCTTATGAAAGAGCTGGCGGATGGAGCTAGCCTGCACGATATAGACGGGGTCCCGGACAATATTGAACGGGTATTCGTTACCGCTCACGAGATAACTCCGGAATGGCATGTCAAGATGCAGGCAGCTTTCCAGAGATTTACCCACAATGCAGTTTCCAAGACGGTTAATTTCCCGAGGGAAGCTACCCCGGAGGATGTTGCCAAGGTCTACATGCTGGCTTACGAAGAGGGGGTTAAGGGAATAACCATCTATCGGGATGGCAGTCGTGAGGGGCAGGTACTCACCACGGGCAAGACGGAGAAGGCTAGCGAGACGGTGCTTATTCCCAGGAAGCGGTCAAAGACAACTTCAGGGGTAACCGAGAAGGTGACCACCGGCTGCGGCAACCTCTATGTTA
>DAOWJG010000080.1 GCA_030640485.1 Dehalococcoidales bacterium
CCGCTCTGGCGCTGGGCCGGGTGGGAAGTGTGTGTGTCCGGCCTGTGGGGCGAAGGCCCCTCATCAAAGAGAGACTCCCTGTTATAACATGAGCTGCCCTAACTGTGGCACCAAGATGGTAAGAGAGTAGGCGGTGACGGGGTAGGTGGTGACGGGGTAGGTGGTAAGGAAGTCAGTACGAAAGTGATAATTGCTGTCGCTAGTGGCAAAGGTGGCACCGGTAAAACCCTGGTGGCTACCAGTTTAGCCTTATCTTTAATTAATAGAAAAGCGGTGCAGCTTCTTGACTGTGATGTTGAGGAGCCGAATGCCCATATTCTACTTAGGCCTTTGTTTACCCATAAGCAGGCGGTCACCATCCCTATCCCGAGGGTAGATGAGGCAAGGTGTACCTATTGTGGCAAATGTGCTGAGGTCTGCATCTATAATGCCATCGCCGTAGTCGGGGAGAAGGTGCTTATCTTTCCCGAGCTTTGTCATGGCTGTGGAGCCTGCCAATATCTCTGTCCCGAAGATGCTATCTCCGAGGAAGGGAGAGAGATAGGGGTTTTAGAATTTGGCAGGGTGGGGGGACTGGAGTTTGTTCACGGCAAGCTTAATATTGGTGAGGCAATGGCACCTCCGGTAATCAGGCAGGTAAAAAAGCACATCAACCAAGATGGGCTGGTCATTATTGACGTCCCCCCGGGAACCTCGTGCCCGGTAGTTGAAACTGTAAAGGGCTCTGATTTCTGCCTGCTGGTGACGGAACCCACCAGCTTCGGTCTTAATGACCTGACTCTGGCCGTAGAGATGGTGAGCAGACTTGATATTCCGTGCGGGGTTGTTATTAACCGAGATGGTGTCGGCGATAAGGGGGTTGAGGAATATTGCCTTAAGGAAGGTGTCCCTATCATGCTGCAGATTCCACTGGATATTCGGATTGCCCAGCTTTACTCCCGGGGGATTACCCTGGTGGAGGGAATGCCTGAGTGGCAGGAATCTTTTGTCCGACTGTTTGATAACATAAAACAGGCGTTGCGCAAAGGCCAGCGGGGGGGAGGGAAGTGAAGGAGGTTGTGGTCTTAAGTGGTAAGGGGGGAACGGGTAAGACCAGCATTGTCGCTTCCCTGGCTAGCTTGGCCCGGGGTAAGGTCATGGTGGACTGTGATGTCGATGCCGCTGACCTCTACCTGCTCCTTAAGCCAGTTACGGGGGAAAGCCACGAGTTCTGGAGCGGGCAGAAGGCATTTATCGCTGGTGATAGCTGTACCGGGTGTGGGCTCTGCCGGGAAGTATGCCGGTTTAGCGCGATAACGGATGAGTTCCAGGTTGACCCTATTTCTTGTGAGGGCTGCGGCTTCTGCTATAGGGTATGTCCGGTGGCTGCCATCACCATGGAGGAGAGCCTGTCGGGGCGCTGGTTTATCTCCGAAACGCGCTACGGGCCCCTTGTTCACGCCAGGCTGGGCGTGGCTCAGGAGAGCTCGGGGAAATTAGTGGCGCTGGTGAGGCAGCAGGCTAAGCGGATTGCCGAGGAGCAGGGGCTTAACTATATTATTAGTGATGGGCCGCCGGGTATCGGCTGTCCCGTCATCTCTTCCCTATCTGGCGTGGATCTAGCTGTTATCGTTACTGAGCCGACCCTGTCCGGAATGCATGACCTGGACCGAGTTATCGGTGTTTGCCATCATTTTGCGGTTCCTGTTATAGTTGGGATAAACAAGTACGACATAAACGAGGATAATAGCCACCAGATTGAAGGCTATTGCCACCGCCGCGGAATAGAGGTGGCCTCTCGGATTCCCTTTGATAATGTGGTAACTGAGGCACTGGTTCGGGGGTTGCCGGTGGTAGAGTATTCCCAGAATAGGGTTACCAGTGAGATAGAGAACCTGTGGCGGGTAGCGGTCAGGCATCTATCCTGAAAGAGACAGTAAGTAGGGTATATAAAATTGATAGGGGGTTATAAAAAATGAAGTATGCGGTGCCGGTAAGCGGTGGCATAATGTCGCCCCATTTTGGCCACTGTGAGCAGTTCGCCTTAATTGATGTTGATGAAGAAAGAAAGGTAATTGTGAAAAAAGAGCTTGTCCCTTCGCCAGGACATGAGCCCGGTCGTTTGCCTAATTGGCTGGCTGAGGAGGGGGTGTCCGTGGTCATTGCTGGTGGTATGGGCTCCCGGGCTCAAGACCTGTTTCGGCAGAGCCGCATTAAGGTCATTATCAATGTAGTGGAGAGTGACCCGGAGAAGGCGGTTCGGGACTACCTGGCGGGCACACTGGAAGTAGGCGATGATGTGTGCGACCACTAAGGAAAGATTTGGTAAGGGGATATATGGTGTAGGGCAAAAACAGTGAGAGGAGAATCTAATGGTGACTGAGGAACAGGTAAGGGAGAGACTAGATGAGGTTTTGGTGCCCGGCGTTAAGCGCAGCCTGGTGATGCTGAACCTGGTTCGCCAGGTAGCTGTCTCTAACGAGGAAGTTACCATCACTCTGGCTTCGTCGGCGCTGAGCGAGGGTGTTCAGGACTGGATTAGAGGTAAGACAAAAGAAGCTATTGAGAGGTTATCCGGTGTAGATGATGCGCAGGTAGACTTTGTTGATGTTAAGCCGATAGAGCTAAATGAGATTCACAGTGTTATTGCCGTGATGAGTGGTAAAGGTGGGGTGGGTAAGTCATTGGTGGCTAGTCTTACGGCGGTGGCGCTTAAGCGTCAGGGTAGCGAGGTCGGTATTTTGGACGCTGATATTACTGGCCCCAGTATTCCCAAAATGTTTGGCCTGAGTGAGCGCCCTGGCGGAAGCAGTACCGGAATCTTGCCGGTGCTCTCCCGGTCGGGGATTAGTGTTATGAGCTTTAATCTTCTTTTGCCTCAGGAGGAAGAGGCCGTTATCTGGCGTGGGCCGCTCATATCCAAGGCTATTACTCAGTTTTGGGAGGAGGTAGTCTGGGGTAAGCTCGACTACCTGGTGGTAGACCTGCCGCCAGGGACTGCCGATGCCCCGCTTACGGTAATGCAGACAATTCCAATATCCGGGGTGATCATTGTTTTTACGCCGCAGAATTTAACCACGATGATAGTTAAGAAGGCGGTAAATATGGCTCAGAAGATGGATAAATCCATTCTGGGCGTGATTGAGAATATGGGCTATTTGTATGTGCCCGAAATAGACAAGCGAATTGAGCTTTTTGGTAACAGTAAAGGGGAAGAGATGGCACGGGCGGCTAAGGCCCCGCTTCTGGGGCGGTTACCCATAGACCCAGAGTTGGCTAAGTTGTGCGATGAGGGAAATATAGAGCGCTATAGCTCTGATGCTTTTACTGCCATGGCTCAATCCCTTACTCGGACACTCTCTCAGTTCATGTCAGTCAAGAAAAATTAGGGAGATATTAAGCGGGTGTTAGGTAGATGGCTTCGTCATATGAAAAATTTGAAGAGCTCATTCGGCAAGAGATGAGGAAGGTTTATACCGAGATAGCTATTGACCATGCCCTGAACCCGAGGAATATGGGAAATATGGGGGATGCTGACGGATTTGGTAAAGTAACCGGCCCCTGTGGGGATACCATGGAGATATGGCTCAGGGTAGAGGGTAACACGGTGGTGGCGGCTAGCTTCTCGACTGATGGCTGTAGTGCTACCCTGGCTTCGGGGAGTATGCTCACCGAGCTGGTTAGGGGAAAGAGCATCCCTCAGGCTCTCGGGATTAGCCAGCAGTATGTTTTGGATGCCTTGGGCGGGCTGCCGGGGGATAATAGACACTGTGCTCTCTTGGCAGTGAATACGCTGAAAGAAGCAATAAAGGACTACCTTACCTTTAAGAGAGAGCCCTGGAAAAGGACTTACCGTACGTATTAAGGGGGGAGAGAAGATGCCACCTATAGTTTCTATTGTTGGTAGGTCAAAATCGGGAAAGACGACCCTGCTGGAGAAGCTGATTGGGGAGTTAACCGCGCGGGGCTATCGGGTGGCTACCATCAAGCATACTCCCCAGGGTATGAGCTTTGATAAGCCAGATAAGGATAGCTGGCGTCACCTCCAGTCGGGAAGCGCGGCTACCATCGTCAGTTCTAGGGATGAGATGGTGCTTATCAAGCCGGTGACACAGGAGACCAGTCTTGGCGAGACAGCCCGTCTCTTAGGTGAGGACTATGACCTTATCCTCACTGAGGGTTTTAAGCTTGATGATGCCCCCAAGATAGAGGTTCACCGGCGGCAGGTCGGCCCACCCCTGAGCGGGATTAAGAAGCTTATTGCCGTAGTCACTGACGAACCCCTGGAAACCAAAGGCAGGCAGTTCTCTTTAGAGGACATTAACGGTTTGGCTGACCTTGTAGAGGCTGGCTTTATAAAGCCCCAGAGGGAACGGCTCTCTCTTTATGTAAATAATGTTCCCCTCTCACTGAGCACCTTTCCTAAAGAGTTGGTGACTAATATCCTGCTGGCTATGGTTTCATCTCTGAAGGGAGTGGGGGAGGTGAGGAGCCTGGATATTTTTCTGAGGCGAGGGTCGGGAACAGAGCCGAGAAAATGAACCCTGTTATCTTTGGCCCAGTTCCGTCTCGGCGGTTGGGTCACAGTTTGGGGATAAACAATATCCCGCCTAAGAAGTGTAGCTATTCGTGCGTTTATTGCCAGGTCGGAAATACCCTGGATATGCGGGTTGAGCGAGAAGATTTCTATAAGACAGAAGATATAGTTGATGGTGTCAAAGAGAGAGTAAGACAGCTTAAAGAGAGGGGAGAACCGATAGACTATCTGACTTTCGTCCCCGACGGTGAGCCTACTCTGGATACTAATCTTGGTCGAGAGATTGGGCTTCTTAGACCCCTGGGCATCAAGATTGCGGTTATCACCAATGCTTCCCTGATGTGGTGTGAGGACATCCGGCATGAGCTACGAAAAGCAGACTTGGTGTCACTCAAGGTGGATGCCGTCAGTAGGGAAGTATGGCGTAAAATTAATAGACCCCAAAAATCATTAAAACTAGAAGCGATATTGGAGGGAATGCTTAAGTTCGCCAGCATTTTTGGGGGTGAGCTAGCCACAGAGACCATGCTCATCCAGAGCGTTAACGATAGTAGCGGGGAAATTGAGAAAATAGCTGACTTCCTGGCAGAGCTAAGACCAAATAC
>DAOWJG010000183.1 GCA_030640485.1 Dehalococcoidales bacterium
CTGGGGACACACTTGGCACCCCAGGTCTCCATCAGAATGCGGCGATAGGGCTTCTGGTTATAACTAATCCTCACCATATATACCTTGAGTTCCAGACCGAAGAACATGCAGCCCATAGATAGGGCACTCCCCCACTGCCCAGCACCGGTCTCGGTAGTCATGCGTTTCATGCCCTCTTTCTTATTATAGTAAGCCTGAGCTACCGCGGTGTTAGGCTTATGGCTGCCCGCCTGGCTCGTCCCTTCATATTTATAGAAAATCTTGGCCGGGGTATCCAGGAACTTCTCCAGCCGATATGCTCGATGCAGAATTGTCGGTCTCCAGGTACGGTAAATAGCCTGTACTTCTTCCGGGATTTCAATCCAGCGCTCCTTACTGAACTCCTGCTCGTTGAGAGCCTCGGCGAATAGGGGAGGGGGCAGGCGTGTTGGCTCCTTAGTCTGCGGATGGAGTAGTGGAGGCAGGGGCTCGGGCAAATCGGCCTGGATGTTGTACCAGGAAGTTGGCATGTCTTTTTCGTCAAGAGTAAATTTTGTTCTTTCCACTTTGTCCTCCTATTGTTTTTGGTCTGTGAGACAGTTTTTCCTCAACCCTTGCGGGCATCTTGGCAATATGATAATTATAATACCATAATCTGTTTCCGATTTCTCCTCCTTTCACCTTAGAGACATTGATTCAGGGCCTCTCGCAGGCTTAAAGCTAGAGATTTAAGGGAAGAGAGGGTGGCATCCTCGTCAATGGATTGAATAAGACGGCTGCCGACAATGACACCATCGGCTATCCTGGCTACCCGCCTGGCCTGCTCCGGATTGGACACGCCAAAGCCGACACAGAGAGGCTTTAGTGTCCTTTGTCGGACGCGTTTGACAAAGTCCTCTAGCCCGGCGGGTAAAGTTTGCCTAGCTCCAGTAACCCCGGTCAGGGAAACCAGGTAGATAAATCCGTGAGACCTTTCGGCGACCAGGGAGATGCGCTCTTCGGTGCTGGTGGGCGTCAGGAGATAGATGAGGTCGAGTTTATGCTTCTTGGTGCTCGCTTCCAGTTCCGCCCCTTCTTCCGGGGGTAAATCAGGGATTATTAGGCCGTCAATCCCGGCCTTAGCTGAAGCCCGGCAGAAAGCCTCCAGCCCGAAACTGAGTATCGGGTTATAGTAACTCATAAACACCAGGGGGGTGGTTATCTTCTGGCGTAGCTCGTGGGCTGCCTCTAAACAAACCGGCGGGGTGATACCCTGTTTGAGTGCCTGATAGCTTGCTTTTTGGATAGTGGCCCCGTCAGCCAGGGGGTCGGAAAAGGGTATGCCAAGCTCTATAAGGTCACAGCCGCTGCTAGCCAGGATAGTAGCGGCCTCACCGGTTGCTTCCCGGCTGGGGTAGCCTACGGTGAGGTAGGCAATTAGTGCTTTGTGTCCCGGTCTAAAGATAGACGCAATGCGACTCATAATTCCATACCAACTCTTTGGGCAACGATGTCCAAGTCCTTATCCCCCCGGCCGGAGAGATTTATCACTATAAGCCGGTCATGGGATAGCTCAGCGGCTAGTTTAGCCGCATAGTAGACGGCATGGGCTGATTCCAGCGCTGGGATTATGCCCTCGGTGTTACACAGGAGTTGAAAGCCCTCCAGTGCCTGGGCGTCAGTAACCGCCACATAGGTAGCCCGTCCCGTATCTTTATAGTAGCTGTGCTCCGGTCCTACCCCCGGATAGTCCAGTCCGGGGGCAATACTATGGGTTTCTAATATCTGGCCACTTTTGTCCTGCAGCAGCCGTGACTTGGTGCCGTGAAGCACACCCGTCCTGCCGGTAACTAATGAGGCAGAGTGGTGTCTCGTCTCTAGACCCTGTCCGGCGGCTTCAACCCCGATGAATTTGACCTCCCTATCGCCAAAGAAGGGGTGGAACAGACCGATGGCATTACTACCGCCGCCAACACAGGCAACCAGGTAGTCGGGCAGGCGGTGATAGAGGCTCATGACCTGCTCTTTTGTTTCCCGGCCAATTATCGACTGAAAGTCACGGACAATCATAGGGTAGGGGTGGGGGCCCACCACTGAGCCCAGGAGATAGTAGGTACTAGTGACATTAGTTACCCAATCACGGATGGCTTCGTTAATAGCGTCTTTTAGAGTGCGACTGCCCGAGCCTACGGGACGTACCTCAGCCCCCAAGAGTTTCATGCGGAAGACATTAGTTGATTGGCGTTTGATGTCTTCTTCGCCCATATAGACAATACAGTTTAGGTTTAGCATGGCGCTGGCGGTCGCGGCGGCAACGCCGTGCTGCCCGGCACCGGTCTCGGCGATGATTCGTGTTTTGCCCATCCGTTTTGCCAGCAGCCCCTGGCCCAGGGCATTGTTAATCTTGTGCGCCCCGGTGTGGGCCAGGTCTTCCCGCTTCAGCAGGATGGTAGCCCCGCCTATTTTTGCCGAGAGCTGCTCGGCGGGGTACAGAGGGGTAGGCCGTCCGATATAATCCCGACACAACTGCTTGAACTGCTGCTTGAACTTCGGGTCGGCTTGAGCCTCGAGGTAAGCCTGCTCCAGCTCAGAAAGGGCGGGCATTAGCGTCTCGGGGACAAATTTCCCCCCGAACTGTCCGAAATATCCCTGTTCGTTGGGTAACTGTTTATCCTTGATTGGCATCAACTCTCCTTACGGCGCTAGTAAAAGCCCTAATCTTGGCGATACTCTTGACTCCACCCAGTTCCACACCGGAGGAAACATCTACCCCCCATGGGGCTACCGTCTTAACCGCCTGAGCCACATTCTCAGTGGTAAGACCGCCGGCTAAAATTACGGGAAATTGTCTGGCTAGCTTGCGAGCTAAATCCCAGTCAAGGGTTATTCCCGTGCCTCCATAGCTACCTTTGACCTGAGAGTCAAGTAGATAGAGATACTTCTTGCCGGATAGAATTTCGGTACCGTTAGCCAGGTAGTTATTGATTTCCTCAGTGCTCTCTCCTTCTTTTATGCGAACTGCCTTAATCAGTGGCAGAGTAATCTGCTGGCAATATGCCCAGGACTCATCACCACTTAGCTGAACCCAATCCAGGTTACAGGTGCGGGCAATCCGGTTTACCGCCGGGGTGGGCATATTAACAAAAACGCCCACCGTCTCGGTTGCCTTACTGCGTTCTTTGATGGCACTGACTATCTCCTGCGCCTGAGCTACCGTCACCTGCCTTGGGCTGGGAGCCAGGACCAGACCAATAAAGTCAGCTCCAGCGCTACTGGCTCCCAGGGCATGGGACTTTTCTTTAATACCACAAATCTTAATCCGGGTCATTTTTTCGTCCTGACTTCTTATAGTACTATAATACTAGCTCTCGTATCTTGGCGGGGATGTCATCAGCGGTGACCAGGGCCTCACCGATGAGCACTGCGTTAATTCCCCATCCTTTCAGCTTTTTCACGTCTTGTTGGCTCCGGATACCGCTTTCGCTGACCACGATTTGCTGCTTTGGTAGCAGTGGTCGCAACCGGCGGGTGGTGTTAATGTCGACATTAAAGGTCCTCAGGTCCCGGTTATTAATGCCGATAATCTTAGCGCCGCTGAGGAGTGCCCGGTCGGCCTCGGCTTCGTTATGAACCTCAACCAGACACTCTAGGCCAAGATTGTGGCTCAGGGCAAGGAGTTCCTCCAGTTGTTTTTGGCTCAGGATAGCCACGATTAACAGCAGGGCATCGGCGCCATAAGCGGCCGTTTCGTATACCTGATAGTGGTCGAAGATAAAGTCCTTCCGCAGGATAGGGAGACTGACTGCTTCCTTGATGGCTGCCAGGTGGTCAAGGCTACCGCCAAAGTAGTTTACTTCAGTAAGTACCGAGATAGCCGCTGCCCCACCCTGAGCATATTTCTTAGCCAGCGCGACCGGATTAAAATCAGGACAGAGAACTCCTCGCGATGGTGATGCCTGCTTCACCTCAGCAATCAGCCTGATTTGGTCACCCTTGAGAGCCGCCGCCAGGTCAAGCGGTGTCTCCCGCTGAGCGATGCGTTCCTTCAGAGCAGAAAGGGTTAGGCTCTGCTTCCTCTGTTTAACCTCGTCCCTTTTCTGAGCGATAATTTTATTTAACATTCGTCTACCATATTTGGGCGATAATTTTGTTTAAGCATCTATCCGACCTAATCAACCGTTTAACATAGGTTTTGACTGAGTCTTACCAGAGTGTCTAGTTTTTCCAGGGCTTTACCGCTGTCAATTACCTCTTCGGCAAGACGAACTCCCTCTAATAAATCTCGGGCTTTGCCACCGACGACCAGGACAGCGGCCGCATTCATGACTACTATGTCCCGTTTTGGTCCTCGCTCACCGTTAAGGAGGCGGCGCAGTATCTGGGCATTATCTTCCGGTGTCCCCCCCCTGATTTCAGCCAGGCTCGCTTCCTTAAAGCCAAATTCCCGTGGAGAAACTTCATACGGAGGTAATACTCCACTCTCCCTGACCTCCCATACTAAGGACTTGCCGGTGATTGAAATTTCATCCAAACCGCCGGCACCGTGCACCACCAGGGCGTGTTTCGTGCCCAGGCGGTGGAGGACAAGGGCCGATTTTTCTCCTAACTCCATAGTGGGCACACCGATAACCTGAAACTCAGCCCGGGCCGGGTTGGTCAGTGGCCCCAGGATATTAAATACGGTGCGGATACCAATCTCCCGGCGGGGGGCAGTAGCAAACTTCATCGCCGGGTGGAAGATGGGTGCCAGCATAAAGCCAATGCCAACTTTTTCTATACACTCGGCGACAGCCTCAGCGCCGAGGCTGGTCTTAACCCCCAGCGTTTCCAGAA
>DAOWJG010000162.1 GCA_030640485.1 Dehalococcoidales bacterium
CCTTTGACTTCCACAAGGTAACCGGACGCCGCTTCCTCACCATTAGTGTCAATATTGAGCTAGAAGAGGTTGACCCCACCTCAACGGTGATTAAGGCTATCACCGAACAGGAAAGCAATATTAAAGACAGTATAGTGCGACTAAATATTAGCCTGCCCGCGGAGGCCGAGTGCCAGCTAAGAGATAATGACATCCGCAGCGCCCTGAAGGAGGCTCACTACTTTACCATAGCCCGGGATATCAAACGAGAGACACGCCTGAGACTGGGTAAGTTAACCGCCGAAGAAATAACCCCGCTTGAGGCGCTAAAAGTCTACCTGGAATCAAAGAAGCTCGCTTCGGAGCGAGCCAAAACCCTGCTTGAGTACGGCGAGAGGCTTATCCAAGAGCAGATAACCTAACAGGAATAAAAAAGACCTGTGCCGGAACAAAAAAGGCTTATCTTAGAGTGAAGAGCCGGGAGATATCTGATTATTAGCTTTAACAAGGGAGTGTTAGAGAGCCTACACCCCTCATTTTTAATATCCCCCTTCTTTTTGAGAAAGGAAAGCCTCAGAATTAGTTAGCAAGAATATCCTCATTTGACACATCGATTGACACGGCTTGGTGGCGTGCTATACTGGGCTAAGCAATCAGTAACCGGGAGGTGTTAACATGGCAGCACGAAAGTCTAAGACAGACCCGCAAATCCTGGAAATACCACCGCAGAAGATGGCGGTAGTCCAGGGCAAGGGCGCCCCGGATAAGGTTTTCCCTGAGTTCATGCCGGCTCTCTACGGCTCGGTCTACACCCTAAAGTTTGACCTCAAGAAGCAGGGCCTACCCACCTTCAAGGTCAGTGGTCTCCGTGCCCGCTATCCCGATGCCCACCTTGTCCCTAAAGATAAATGGACGATGATTATGGGCTTACCCATCCCGGAGGACACCACCTCCCTACCCCAGAAAGTCCCCAGCACCACGGTTAAGCTCGAGACCTGGGAATACGGCACCGTAGCCCAGATTCTACACCTCGGGTCCTACGAACAAGAAGGTCCTACCGTGGAGCGCCTGCACCGATTCATTGAAGAAAGTGGCTATGCGATAGCCGGCATCCATGAGGAGGAATACTTAACCAGCCCGGATGCCAAAGTCCCCAAGACCATTATCAGGTATCAAATTAGGAAGAAGCAGTAAGTCCAGAAAAGACATGAATGTAGTTATCGTTGGTGCTGGGCCAGCCGGACTAATCACCGCCCTGAACCTGCTCCAGAGAGGGATAAAGCCCCTAATCCTGGAGAAAAGCCCGGAAATCAGGGCAACCGCCTGCGGGGAAGCCCTGGGTCTCAGGTGGATAAACGAGGTGCCTTTTGATTCAAGTCCCTACATAGCTAAAAGAGTAAGGGGGGCAAAACTAATCTTCCCCGGGGGCAGCGTTGACCACATCGATAAAGAGTGCGCTGTCCTCGATAGAACCAAGTGGCTCCGGGGGATGGCCGAGGAAGTTGAGCGGGGTGGGGAGCTCAGATTAAACTCAGAAGTAATCGCCGTAACCAGGGATAGCATCAGGTTAAAAAACGGAGAAAACATCGGCTACCAGGTTCTTATTGGCGCCGATGGCCCTCATTCTCGCTTAGCCCAGTATCTAGGGATGAAATATAACTTTGTTACCGCTTCCCAGTATAAGATTGCCTGTAATACCTCGGCTATGGACTTTCTGGAGTTCTATTTTGATAAGAGATTCTCCTACGGCTACGCCTGGATATTCCCCAAGGATGGGGTCATTAATGTTGGCACCGGCGGCGATTTTGCTCACTTAGACGCCTTTTTGAAATATAAAGGTCTAGATAGCCACCAGATAATAAAAAGAGAGGCCGGGATAATTCCTGCCTCGGGAATCGGAAAGCTGGTTCAGCGAAACATCGCCCTAATCGGTGATGCGGCATCCATGCCCAATCCCACCGGGCTTAGTGGACTATCACCCATCATCCAGGCCAGCCAGATATTAGCCAGAAATATAAACAGTCTGGAAGATTACGAAACCGAGGTTAAAAATCACCCGATGGCCAACTCCATCCTGCTCAAGGGAGGGCACATTCTAATGAACCTCAGTAACCAAGACCTGGCGAATATCGGGAAGTTTTTCGCGGGGGTTAAGAAAAGTGAGGGACGCGCCCCCAAGATAAGAAAAATTGTGAAATATCCTTCCCTACTCCTGAAGCTTAACAGGCTAAGGACGGTCTATAAAGCAGGCGTGATTGCCATGGGCTACGGTTGGTAAATAGAGGTCTCCTATCCCCATTAACTCCCTACCACGGCCTGCCCTCCCGATATTCTTCACGCCATTAGTTACCTGCCAGCACTTGACTTTTGAGAAGAACCTCAAGCCTCAAAAAGAAATAACGTAGCGCTAGTCATATGGATGAGAAGAGTATTTGACACCCAAAATGGTGAAAGGCTACACTGGAACAAGTGCCCGGCATAGTAAAGTGGGGACAGAAGGATGGCTGATTTCAGCGAGCTTAGTAAGAGTGTGATCGCGGGGGACACCGCAAGGACTGCGAGTTTAACTGAAGCGATGTTAAATGACGGGCTACACGCCAAGGATATCCTGGATGAGGGTCTTATCCCTGGCATCAAGACGGTTGGCAAGCTGTTCAGCAAGGGGGAGTATTTCCTCCCCGAGCTACTGATGTCGGGGGAAGCCATGAGGGCAGCACTGGAGTCCTTAAAACCAATATTGAGTAGCGGCGACATCCCGCCGACGGGCAAGTATGCCATCGGCACAGTTCAGGGTGATGTCCATAACATCGGTAAGGACATCGTTATTATGATGCTGGAGGGAAACGGCTGGGAGGTAACCGACCTGGGTGTTGACGTATCTCCCGCAGAATTCTGCTCGGCAGTGGAGAAGAACAACTTCCAAGTTCTGGGAATGTCCGCCCTACTCACCTCGACCATGCCTAAGTTTGCGGAAATCATAAATGCCCTGAAGACAGCCGGGCTGAGGGACAGGGTTAAGGTAATGATCGGTGGGGCTCCGGTAACCCAGGCGCTTGCCGATGAAGTCAGCGCCGATGGTTACGCCCCAGACGCGGCTCAGGCAGTTATAAAGGCCGGACAACTGGTTACCAGTTCTGGAAAGGGGGGCTAAGATGCCACAACTCACCAGTGTAGAGCGAATATTTAGGGCACTCGACCTAAAGGAGCCGGATGTGGTTCCCCACTTTGAGTTTCTCATCCACCAGAAGGTGAGAGATGTCATATTGCCCGGGGCTACCTATGAAGATTTCATCGAATCTATGGACCTGGACGCCGCCGCAGTGTTTGATAAAACAGCCTGGAGTTATGAGACTCTGGATGCCGCTAAGAATATTGCCCGTGACCAATGGGGCGGGGTAGTACGCTTCACGTCAGAGGATATCGCCCACCCCATAGAACCGTGTATCAAATCAGAGGGTGAACTAGATAGTTATGTCCCCCCTGACCCGGACCCCTCCTGGAGATACGAGCGACTTAAGAGACTGGTAAAGGCATTCAAGGGCCAGAGAGCAATCATAGCCACGGTCACCGATGTTTTTGACGTCGCCAGGGAGAGTCTGCTCGGAGATGTCGTTTACTTCAAGGCTATCATAACCAACCCCGAGCTGGTAGACCGAGCCAATGATATCGTGCTAAATTACCACCTGGGATATTTAAGAAACTGTATTGACGTCGGTGCTGATATCATCGTGGTTACCGGAGATTTCGCGACGACACAAGGACCTATGGTCTCCCCGAAACATACCGCCAGATTTATTATACCGCCCCTTAAGAAGCTGGTGGAGTATGCCCGGAGCCGGGGAGTCCGCGTTATTAAGCACACCGATGGAAATATCTGGAAAATCTTTGACCTGATTGTCGAAACCGGTATCAATGGCATCCACCCGATAGACCCGGAAGCGGGCATGGATATTGGGGAAGCGAAGGTCAAATACGGTGACAGAGTCTGTCTGGCGGGTAATATTGACTGCGGCCCCCTCCTCAGCTGGGGCACCGAGGGGGAGGTGCGCCAGGAAGTAAAGGACTGCATACGGAAGGCAGGAGCGGGTGGTGGACTTATCTGTATGTCCAGTAATTCGATACACTCCGCAGTAAAGCCGGAGAATTATGTGGCCATGGTTAAAGCCATCAGGGAATACGGAAAATATCCCCTGTCACTAGCCTGACTGTCTCGGAGTTATAAGAAGCCTAAAGCCCACCGAATTAACCTAGCCGCTCCCTCCTTAACTTCCCCAATTCATAACACCATAAATTACTCATCTGGTTCAACCAGTAT
Organism: Dehalococcoidales bacterium; assembly: GCA_030640485.1. GTDB lineage: Bacteria > Chloroflexota > Dehalococcoidia > Dehalococcoidales > UBA5760 > UBA5760. Next base: position 4,295 of record DAOWJG010000162.1, read on the forward strand.
CTTAATCTCACTACTACCTGGCTTACCGAGGATATCAAAACCCTTCTTAATAATATCACTCAGCTTAATCTTAGATGTTATCATCTCCCTAACCGGCGAAACTCGCCGCTTCAGGAACTCAATAATCATGGGAAACTCATCAGCGTAGTAGCACAGGCTACCCTGTATCTGCCACTCATTAAAGGTAAAATCCATAGGGAAAATGGGAACCTCTTTGGGAATAATCCCCTTAAGCAGAATCTGACCTCCCTTCCTAAGAAAGTCGGTAGCACTGCGAAAAGCCTCGGGCACGCCAGAACAATCGAAGACCACATCAACCCCCTTGCCCCCGGTAAGTTCAAGCACCTTCTCCTTTAAATTGGTGACCTTTTGTGGATTAAACACATGGTCTGCCCCGAGCCTCCTTGCCATTTCAGCCCTCTTCTCAATAGTCTCGGTAACAATGATGAGACCGGCACCGGCATTCTTGAGATGGGCGATAACCCCCAGGCCTATCATCCCGGCTCCTAAAACCATCGTCTGCTCCCTCGGTCTAAAAGCTGATATCCGGACTGCATGCAGCGAGCAAGCCAGGGCTTCAACCAGCGCCCCCTCCTCAAAGGAGACCTCGTCGGGAAGACGATATAACCTCCTCTCGGGAAGGGGAACCCTAACGTATTTAGCAAAGGCCCCCGCATACTCCAAGCCAGGTGTAACACCAATTGCCGCATCGGCACCGTAGTCACACCAGCGCCCGTGCTGACATCCGTAGCACTCGCCACAGATATACATCGGGTTGGCAACCACCCTGTCCCCCATCTTCCAACCTTTTACATTCATGCCCACTTTGGTAATAACCCCGGAGAATTCATGCCCCAGGTATGCTCCTGCCTGATACAGGTTACACTCAGGAATAGAATGGATGTCACTACCACAAATTCCACAGTATTTGACCTCTACCAGCACCTCATCAGCAGAAATCTCAGGGACTGGCACCTCTTCAAGAACAACCTCTCTCGGCCCTTTTAATAGTGCTGTTTTCATTTTTAACCTCGCTTTAAGCATTAGCCTTATCGCCTGTCGATCTCAGGCATAGCGGCTTGTCTGTTCTGAAACCTACGGTATTGCCTTCCTGATTGTAGATTTATTCAGTCATCATCGTTTCCTAGTCGTACTTCGTTGGTATTCCACTGGGAGGACGGATATTATAGCGCATAC
>DAOWJG010000077.1 GCA_030640485.1 Dehalococcoidales bacterium
CGGATAATATAGGTCCAGGGGCGGCCGCCTATCCTTGCCCACAGGGTTTTATAAAGACGACGCAGCCAGTTCTGTTTCACTACTTTACTTTAGACCTCACGTTCTTGCCCCCAGGGTTTTATAAAGACGACACGACCAGTCCTGCTTCACTATTTCTCCTTAAGCCTTTCTTCTGACTCAACTAAAGCCTGCTCCAGATCAGTGATGCGGGCGTTGACTTTGGCTAGCACCTCGTCCTTCTGCGCTACCAGGCTCTCCAGCTCAGTAATGCGGGATACCTCGTTCTCAGCTAACTCCTCCCCTTCGGGAGTAGGGTCTTGATTCTGATTTAGCTCATCATCGGCCAAAACAACCTCCTCTGGAGGAAATCCTAAATTCGAATTTCCAAATCCCAAAATTTCCTCGTTATTTAGTGTTTAGGATTTCCCCTTTCTATTCCTCAATACCCTCCGCCGGGGACTCTGGCGCTCTCCCTCTCGCTCCACTCCGGGCAGATTTGGCATTAAGCTCTTTATTCATCCTGAGTATGGCTTCTCTTTCTTCAAGCCATCGATTAAACTCCATCTCAGGGTCCTTAACCCCCACCGCACCCATAGCCCGCCTCCTCGAGTGGACACCATTCTGAATCAGTATCTGCTCGTTAGATACCAACCTCTCCATATCCTGGGGTAACATCGGCGCCCAAACTACCCGCAGGTGGTTATCACCGAAGCTCTCATTCTGGTATTTCTCCAAGAGTTTAAGGATTAGTCTATTCCTTCGGTTATAGGCGGCGGCTCTGATGAGCCTCTTTCGCTTCACCTTCTGCAGGAGGGGCTGGAGCTCAATCTCGAGGGCAACGCCGGAGAGGTTCCGCTCGGTACCACCAAAGGCGGACCGTGGCGATTCCGAGATGTCATGGAGGATTCGGTATAACAGATTGACATAATCTATGTGGAGACTGACACCGCCGCCTTGAAGCAGGTCCAGTAGGTAGGCTTTAGCATCCTCAGGTATATTCCAGACGGCGCCGGGTTTAACGGCAATATCCTCGGATTCTTCTACATTCTCCAGCACGGCAATAGGGTTACCCGATAGCTCCAGTATTCTTGAAAGCTGGCTCACGGCTCGGTTAAGCTCCCGCTGTGGCAGCATAAGCTGACGTAAGTCAGACATACCCCAGAATTTCTTGGGCTCCCTCAGATTAGGGTAGATAAGAAAGGGAATAAAGTCGTAGGGGTTAGGTTTTTTCTCTAGCAGGGCATCATCCAGCCAGAGTTCAAAATCCTGAGCTGTCCATAGCTCAATGACACTGACTGTTTTGCCCTTAGGGGTTATTTGATACATGATTTCAGCCTCTTCGACGGTCAGGCTATATCTAGAAGCTACCCGCCACACCCGTGAGGTATCATCCCCCACCCACCAGGCGTAGACACCCTGGATATCAGGAGCCGTAACCTTGACCTTTTTCGTCTCCGCATCCCAGATGACCTTAAAGCAGCCGTCACCTAAGATGGCGCAATCAATCTCGGTCTCAAAGTCAAGCTGCTCCAGGTTATTATCCTCATACACCTGGTATAGGGCTTGCTCGGCTCTCTGGGCTCTAGTTCTAGCTTCATCCGTATCTTCAATCGGGTCAGTAGTAAAGGTAATCCCGGACATTAAATATGAGGTAATCTTATCTATAATAACCTTGGCATAGTTAAAGGTTAGACGTTTCTCACCCCGCCGGGCATAACCTTCCCAGTGCTGCCCGTAGTAGAAATCAAGCAGTTCTCGATAGCCCTTGAGACGACCAGTATCGCGGTGATTTAGCTGTGATGGAGTGAAACCTTCATTCATTTCTCGCCCTCTTTAATGCTCTTTGTACGGTTCGCTGGCTGATGCCAAACATTACCGCCATTTCTTTTATTTCCTTCCCCTCAGTGAATAGCCTTAATATCTCCTTGTTTCGCAGGGTTTTAACGTAATGCTGTTTTCCTCTGGGTTCGTCATAGATACACTTGGCGAAGGGACAATCAAGGCAGGAATCAGCAAATTCGCAACCTTCATCCTGGTAGTGGTAATATTCGGGCAGCAAATCTGGTTCATGGTCTGGATTCTCAGAAAAATCGCTATTTCCTCCGGGTCTAATTCTTTCCAGCTCTAGCTCCATAGCTCGTCTTCCCAAATCTCTCAACTCTAACTCAATGGCTTATCTTCCGGGGAAAGGGCTAGGTGATGCCAGATTAGCACATATGTTCTATTACCGTCAATAGTATTTTGCCGTATTTTTGGCCTTAACGGTGACGTTTTCATGCGGTGTGTCCGGCTTGATCAGGTAGGCTTGACAAAAATAGGTATTTGGGTTATTATTGCTTTGATAAAGTAATATGTAGTGCTGGGACACGATGACACTTTTGGACAGTTACTATAATGTGATTGAAGCCAGTCGCCGGCTCAAGATTCATCCGGAGACAGTAAAGCGGCTGTGCCGACAGGGAGATCTGCCGGCGGTCAAGCTCCATAATACCTGGCTGATTAAACGGGATATTCTGGATAACTTCGCTGCTACCTATGGCCCCAAACGTGGTGCCCGGCGAAGATTGTTAAAATAAGAAGGAGACGGAAATCGGGTGGGATAAAGAATGAAAACCGGTAGAATCTTACGTATTTTGGCTGTGGCTGTTATCTTGACTCTGGCGATGGTGCTTATACCCGCCACTCCGGCTCTGGCTCTACCTGAGATTACCCTGTCTCCAACCTGTGGTTCGGTAGGCACCCGGGTTACCGTGACCGGAACCGGTTTTGAGTCCTTTAAGGGTACGGATATCAGCATCTTCTTCGATAACATAGAGATTGCTAACAGCCCCTTAACTATTTCTGGAAGCGGGACTTTCACCACCGACTTTGAAATTCCTGATGATACTGAAACGGGAATGACCTATGTTAGGGTTAGAACCATACTCGGTGGTGAAGCCAGGAAGTCGTTTATTGTCGAGGAGCCTGAAATCAGGCTGGACACTAGTGAGGGTGCGGTGGGTACTATGGTGGCCATCGAAGGGAAGGGTTTCTATGCCGGAGGAACCGTAGACCTCTACTACTATAGGAATGGTAGCCGGGTTAATGTGGGTGACAGGGTAGCCGGGCCTACGGGTGAGTTTACCTATACCCTCGCTATTCCTGACAGTAGCGCCGGGGAGCATAAAATCAAGGGGGAGGATACATTGGACAACTCGGCTGAGGTTAGCTTTGAAGTGATTCCGGCCATCACTGTTAGCCCATCTTCAGGAGCTATCGGCGGCGAACTAACCGTCAGCGGTACTGGTTTCGGCGGTGAGAGTGATGTCACCATCTATTTTAACAATATCATGATGGCTGAAGACACGGCTAATAAGTATGGCAGCTTTGAAGTTACCTTTAACGTGCCGACTCTGGAGTCGGGCACCTATGGTATCGAGGCAGACGATGATGAATATAACAGGGCTGAGGCAACATTTACGGTAGCTGTCGGGGCTAGCCTTGACCCGGCTGCGGGTTTTGCTGGTATCCCAGTTATTGTTAGCGGGGTCGGGTTTAAGGCGGGCACATTCGTTACCATCACCTATGACGGCCTTGAGGTAGCTACGGCGATTCCTGGTAGTAACGGTGATTTTTCGGCTACCTTTATTGTCCCCGACAGCACTGGTGGCAATCATGTTATAACCATTACTGACGGCACTAATACCGCGACCGTTTTCTTTGCTATGGAGACGGAGGCACCGCTGGCATCGGTGCTGCTCCTGCCGGAAGATGACACCAAAACCGGGGCCGCAGCCAACTTTGATTGGGAGGATGTTACTGACCCCAGCGGCGTTACCTATACTCTTCAGGTTGCCACCAGGGATAATTTTGCGGCGTCTTACCTGGTGCTGGAGAAGGCGGGGCTTATCGCTTCTGAGTATGCCATTGCTGAGGGGGAAGAGCTGGAGCCAAGTAGTAAGGAAGCCTCGCACTACTGGCGGGTGAAGGCGGTAGATGGGGCGTCTAACGAAGGCGAGTGGTCGGATGTGAGCTCATTCTATGTCGGCTCTTCGTTCACGCTGCCGGATACGGTCAGGAAGGTATTGATTGGGCTGGCCATAGCCGGGGCTGGTTTCCTTGGCTTCTGGATGGGTCGCAGGACTGCCTATTCCCGGCGGGTATAG
>DAOWJG010000030.1 GCA_030640485.1 Dehalococcoidales bacterium
AACCGGTCATATGAACCTCTACCCCGGTGACCTCAAAACCCTCCTTGCGAGCTATTTCCTGCCTCATCTTTTGACTCAGCTCGCACCCAAACTCCACAATTTTACCGCAACCCAAACACACCAGATGATGGTGCTCAATAGCTGACCTGGCCTCATAGTGATGATGAGACTCATCAAAGTGCAACTCTTCTACCAAACCCAGTTTCGTGAGCGTCTGCAGGTTTCGGTAGACAGTGGATAAACTGAGATTGGGTTGCCTCCCCCGGGCGAGGCGGTAGACTTCATCGGCATCCAGGTGCTCGCGGCCCTGTCTCATGATATCCAGGATTAAAGCCCGTTGACTTGTCATTCTCAGCCCGGTTGAGCTTAACTCCTTACGGCTAATCCTGAAAGTTTTCTCTTTCTCAGCACTATTTTTATTGCTAATGCTTATCATTAGCAATTAATATAGCATACAGATATTCCCTTGTCAACCCACATTTTAAGATTTCTTAAGAAAAGATTTTGGATATTTTGGAGGACAGGTTAGAAATTTAGGCTTCCAGTTGTCTATTTATCTCGGGAATGGCTCTTTGAGCGGCTCGTTCGCCCTGGAGGATTAGCTCCCGAGCGCGGTGGAAATTATCGGGGCGGATGTGACCCACACTGGGAGCAATGGTTATATCAGCCTCCCTGAGCCCCGACAACGCAGCCTGATAACCCATAATATACATCATCCGTATTAAGACACTGAAAATGTTTGGCTCCTTTGGCTTTCCCAAATCCTCAGCGTCTGCCCTTTGAATTTGGTCACCGATATAGGGCACTACGTTCACCGCAATAACAAGGTCGGCACCCATCTCCTTGACTACCCTCACCGGTACCGGGTCCATTAGAGCACCGTCAACTAGATATTGGCCCTGCCATTTGGCCGGGGTAAATATTACCGGCATAGACACGCTGGCTCTTAACGCCTCCACTACTGAGCCCTGTTGAATTACTACCTCCCGACAGGTATTTATATCAGTAGCCACACAGGCGAAGGGTATCTTCAGGTCCTCAAAATCCATATCACCGATAACCGACTTTAACCAGCCGGTAATCTTCTTTCCCTTAATGAACCCCCTGGTGGGTATGGTAAAGTCAGCTAGAGACATCATCTGTCGCCGACTCAGGCTCATTACCGCCTTTTTTATTTGACTAATATCCTTCCCAGCAGCATAAAAGGCACCAACGATAGCCCCGATACTGGTGCCAGCTATCATGTCAATCGGGATGCCCTTTCTTTCCAGGACAGCCAGCACCCCCACATGAGCCACACCCCGGGCAGCCCCGCTACTCAGCGCTAAGCCAACCTTCTTTCTCTCCAATTTTTAATCTAACCTCTACACTTGAACTCTTTAACTCCACAGCTCCTCAATGTCCCTCTCAGCCTGCTTCTCAGTCTCAGTCTCCCCACTAATGCTGAAGGCTCTATAGGACTCAGCCGAGCCGTATTCCCTAGTCCTGATTACTATGGGCATAGGCACCGCGTGGCCAAAGATGAGCGCCTGCTGCTTAGATTCCAGCTTGGCCAGCACTGATTTAAGCTCACTCTTACCGGATACACCAGCCAGGACACTATCAATATCACGCTCGTTGTCCAGAAGACAGGTTATCTTAGTCCCAACCTGTGACATAACCTCATCGTCAATGCCACTGGGACGCTGGTCAATCACCAGCAGGGTAACATTATACTTACGCATCTCACGGGCAATGGTGCCGAAGATGGTCCGAGAGGCTACCTCAGGATTCAAGAATTTGTGTGCCTCTTCAATAGTTATCACCAGGGGAATGGGCTGGGCACTACCCACAGCCATCGCTTTTTCCATCCTCTCCTGATATTGGGCATAAATACGGCGGGTGAGCATGTTGGCTACCAGGATATAAGATGTAATATCCCTGTATCTACCAAACTCCAGGACTACGTTTATACCACGGTCAAGATGATCAAGAATGCACTTTACGGCATTAGTCTGAGCATGAGGTTCCACAAAAGGAAGCCGCCTGATAGTCTGAAGCCCCCGACGCAAGTTTTGAAAGGTACTCTCATGTATGTTCAAATCTTCTGGCAATTCCTCGGTATCTTTCAAATTCAAGGTACCCTGTAGCCAGTCCTTGCCAAACCTTCTGGCTAGCTGGTATACAGCTTCAACGGCGGGTTCAGTAAGATTCAAGGTCTGGCGCAGTAGCACCATGTCTTCAGCCTCAATCTCATCATAACCTATTCTGACCACAAAGTCGGTGCTCACACCGCGGCGCCGTGAATTTTCTTCATCAAGGGTAAATATAGCCACCTTTGACGGAAAAAGTGGCTTTAATGCCTTAACGGTACGCCCTCCCTCACTGCTACTCTCCCAACCATACTCATTATGCATATCAAAGATTAAGTTTACTGCTTTACTCTTCTGCAGCATGCCAATAAGCAGAATTCTGGTGAGGAAGGTCTTTCCGGTGCCACTTTTGCCGAAGATGCCATTAGACCGCTTAACCAGTTCCTCCAGGTTGAGACAAATCTTAGTCTCCATATCCAGAGGATTACCTATCCAGAACCTCTTTTCATCCTCTTTACCAAAGACCAGCTCTACATCCTGTTGCGAGGCTAAATTAACCCTAGAGAAGTGGCTGGGAACTGTCTTAACCGGTTGTGGCCCCCCAATCAAGCTGGTAACATCACCGCCGATGGTAAGCATCGGCAAAATGTGAAGTTCACCGTAGGTGCTGGTGCCGGCTAACACCTCGGCCATAAAGGGGTCAGTAATGTCAGGCGGCGTGAGGGTAAGCTTCGGGTCAATTACGCCCAGGCTGATGTCGGTTATCATGCCGAAGAAACGCTGTTTTTGCCCATTAATGGTTACATACCGCCCGACCACCATGTCCTCAACCGAAGCTGAGCCATCCAGCTTGACCTCCACCCCTTTAGTTAGGGAACCGGAGACAACAATGCCCAGCCTCTGTCCCTGTTCACTGGCGTTTTCCTGACTCATTCCCTTATCCTCCCCAGAATAGCTTTCAGCTGGTTAAGCTGGCCACTGAGCAAGATGGCTAGCTCCTT
>DAOWJG010000110.1 GCA_030640485.1 Dehalococcoidales bacterium
GGAGCTTTCCCCCTATGACCTGAGTCGAGGTAGGATTACCTATCGGTTAAAGCAGTAGGGTGAGGTTGGTTAAAACGATAATTGGGAATTTAGTATGAAGGTTAAAGCTTCAGTTAAGGTTAGATGCGAGAAGTGTAAGCTGATTAAGCGGCGGGGAGTAATTCGGGTCATTTGCCCTAACCCGCGGCATAAGCAGAGGCAGGGCTAAATATTTACTAGAGTAAGGAGGAAATCCGAAGGCCACGGAGCGCCGGGGGAGATGGACCGAAGAATAAGCAAATATGGGTGGCGCTACAGTATATCTATGGCATTGGTTCCACCTTGAGCCAGAGGATTCTGGCTGAGTCGGGTGTTAGTGCTGATACCAAGACGGATAGCCTTACTGAAGACGAGGTTAATCGCCTCCGGGAGATTATTGACCGTGAATATATAGTTGAGGGTGACCTGAGAAAAGAGGTTAACTTCAACATCAAGCGTCTCATTGAGATTGGTAGCTATCGGGGTATCCGGCATCGCCATAGCTTACCGGTCAGGGGGCAGCGAACTCGAACTAATGCCCGTGCTCGGCGAGGTACTAAGAAAACAGTTGCTGGTAGAGGCAAGAAACGCGGTATGACCAAGAAGTAATCGAGCTTTTGATATATAGTTCAACAGGGGGGCAAGAATGGTACAGAAGAAGCGAGCCAGAAGGAGGCGGGAACGAAAGTCTATTCCCGCCGGGAGAGCCTATATCCAGTCAACATTTAATAATACTATCGTGACTCTTACTGACCCACAGGGGAATGTTATTGCCTGGGGAAGCTCAGGTACCGCCGGGTTCAAGGGGTCGCGTAAGGGTACTCCCTACGCGGCGCAGCTGGCGGCTCGTGATGCGGCACGGAGAGCCATGGAGCATGGCTTACGTCAGATAGAGGTTTATGTTAAAGGGCCAGGCAGTGGTCGTGAGGCAGCGATTCGTTCTCTTCAGAGTTCAGGCCTTTATATTACCAGCATTAGAGATGTGACTCCCATTCCGCATAATGGTTGTCGCCCTCCAAAGAGAAGACGAGTGTAGGGGGAGAAATGGCAAGATATACTGGAGCCGTCTGCAGGTTATGTCGGCGTAGTGGCGAGAAATTGATGCTTAAGGGTAGTAGGTGCCTTGGCCCTAAGTGTGCGATGGAGAGGCGAACAAAACCGCCGGGGCAACAGTTTGGTCGGCGGCGGCGGCGGGTTTCTGACCGTGGTTTCCAGTTAAGGGAGAAGCAAAAGGCTCGTTATACCTATGGAATCCTGGAGAGACAGTTTAGGCGACTTTTTGCTCAAGCTCAGAAACAGCCCGGCATCACGGGGGAAGATCTTTTAGTGCTGCTGGAGAGAAGTCTTGGTAACGTAGTCTATCGTTTGGGCCTGGCTGATTCTCGCTCACAGGCTCGCCAATTGGTTTGTCATGGGCACATCTTGCTCAACGGGCGTAAAACTGATATCCCTTCCTGCTTGGTTAAAGAGGGTGATACCATTGGCTGGCGGGAGAGCAGTACTAAGACTGGGTATTATGCGGAAGTGGCGAAGAGTATTACGGCTAAGTCGGTTCCGGGTTGGTTAAGCCTGGACAAGGAGAACCTGGTCGGTCGGGTTTTGTCGTTACCTACTCCTGATGAGATTGGGGCAAAGTTTGAGGTAAAGACTATAGTTGAGTACTACTCACGATAAGTTAGTGGGTAAGGAGGGAACATTTTGTCTCGCTTAGTAATATCGGAGATTGAGTGTGTTGAGAGCCGAGGTAACTTTGGTCGGTTTTTGGCGGGGCCGTTGGAAAAGGGCTTCGGGGTTACCCTGGGGAATTCCTTACGGAGAGTGTTGCTCGGGTATCTTCCCGGGGCCGCCGTAACTAGGATTAGGATTGAAGGTATTCAGCACGAATTCTCGACTATTCCCGATGTGAAGGGAGATGTCACCGAGTTTATCCTTAATGTTAAGGAATTGCGCTTAATTCCTCTTTCCGGCGAGCCGGGTAGATTGATACTGGACGTAGCTAGGGAGGGGCGGGTCTGCGCCGCAGACATTGAGCCGTCAACCGACTTTGAAATAGCTAACCCGGAACTCTATTTAGCTACTCTGGATTCACCTGAGGCCAGACTTTATGTAGACTTTGACGTGGAACTAGGTGAAGGCTACCGGCAAGCTGAGTCTAGTGATGGCCTGCCGATAGGCACGATTCCGATAGATGCTATCTTTGCTCCAGTACAGAAGGTTAATTTTACCGTTGAGCCAACACATGTTGGCCGGGAGACCAGCCGCGAGCGGTTATGTTTGGAGGTGTGGACGAATGGTGCTATATCTCCCGTCGATGCGGTTGGCCGTAGTGCTGCCATTCTAGTGGAGCAGTTGACCCCCTTTGTCAATTGTGCTCGGGCGGTTGAGGCTGTGGTGGAGGAGCAACGGGTTCGTTTAGCTATTCCTGATGAGCTCTATAATATGCCGGTGGATAAGTTGGATTTATCGGTGCGTACTATGAATTGCCTGAGGCGCGGCGGCATTGAAACCGTGGGGCAGATTATAGGTAAGGGCGAGAAAGGGTTGATGGCACTGAGGAATTTTGGACAGAGGTCTAAACACGAGATAGAGGAGCGTCTTGAGTCGCTGGGGTTGTCTCTTACCCCGCCGGCAGAGGACGTAAGTGTGCCCCCTGAGGAAGGGACGGAAGATGAGACATAGAGTCGCCGGTAGAAAGTTGGGCAGACCTTCAGGGCATAGAAGAGCGATGTACCGTAGCTTGGTAACCGACCTTTTGGGCTACGAGAAGATTACTACTACTGAAGCTAAAGCCAAAGAGGTGCGTAGCTTAGCGGAGAAGATGATTACCTTGGGCAAGAAGGGAGGGCTTCATGCCCGCCGTCAGGCATTGACATTTGTTTTGGATGAAAAGACCGTCGAGAAGATATTTGCTGACCTCGCTCCAAGATACGCTGACCGGAATGGTGGCTATACCCGTATCGTTAAGTTGGGGCCTAGATTGGGCGATGGGGCAGCTATGGTTCGGCTTGAACTGGTAGAGTAAAGAAGGTTTTCGGATTGGCAGTAGCCACCAAGGTTATATTAATAATTGAATACGAGGGTACCCGCTATCACGGTTTTCAGTTACAGGCTAAATTGCCTACCATTCAGGAAGAGATAGAGGGGGCGCTAGGTAGACTTACCGGGGAGAGACGGCGAGTGATGGCAGCTAGCCGAACTGATGCCGGGGTTCATGCTAAGGGACAGGTGGTTAGTTTTAGGATGGGGTCAATCCTTCCTTTGCCGACCTTTGTCACCGGGCTAAACCACTATTTACCTGAGGATATTGCTGTCAAGGCGGCATACAGAGTAGATGATTCTTTTAATGTGCGGCGGGATGCCATCAGTCGGGAATATAATTACTATATATTAAACGGCTTAACCCGCTCTCCAATCAGGCGGAGGTTTTCTTACCTTGTCCCGGGATATCTAGATATTGAGGCGATGAACGAAGCCGGTGAGGCACTGGTTGGCGAGCATGATTTCGCTTCCTTTGCCAGTCGTATGGAGTTTAGAGAAAAGAGCACGCTACGGAATGTGTATCGGGCTAGGGTGGAAAGGGAGGGGGAATTGGTCATTTTCAATGTGGTGGCTAACTCATTCCTTCATCATCAGGTGCGTAACACCGTGGGTGTCTTAATCAGAGTGGGAAGAGGCCAGATGAAAATTGATGAAGTTCGCAGTATAATTGAGGCGAAGCAGTCGGGCATAGCAGGCCCCATGACCCCAGCCTGCGGGCTGTGTCTTATGCGAGTAAATTATCCAGTTCCGTTTGAGGAGATAAGCAATGAAAACCTATAGCGCTAGGGCATCTGAGATTAAGCGAGAGTGGCACGTTATTGATGCTAGAGATAAGGTTCTGGGCAGGCTAGCCACCAAGGTGGCGTGGTTACTTATGGGCAAGCATAAACCGATGTTTAGCCGTAATCTGGATGTCGGCGATTTTGTGGTGGTTATTAATGCGGAGAAGGTTCGGGTTACCGGGAATAAGGCTAAGCAGAAGGTCTATTATCGGCATTCGGGATATCCCGGAGGGTTGAAGAGCATTACCTTTGAGAAATTAATGCAGACTCACCCGACGCGGGTAATTGGATATGCGGTTAAGGGGATGTTGCCTCATACCCGCTTGGGTGTTAGTATGTTTAAAAAGCTGAAGGTATATGCCGGCGACAGTCATCCTCACCTGGGTCAAACGGAGGCTACTTCAGCTGAAGCTAAAGCCAGAGAGGGTTGAACCCGTTCTTGTTGTCGGAGCAATTTTGCTTTAATTATGAAAGAAGAGGGATAAAAGAGGGGTATTATTAACCCGAAAGGGGATATGATTCGGATGGAAGAGCAAACCTACTTTTATGGAACCGGTAAACGTAAGACGTCGGTAGCCCAGGTAAAGCTGGTACCCGGCAATGGCTCTATTATTGTGAATAATGTGCCCTATGAAGAGCACTTCCCCCGCCTTGAGCACCGCCGGACAATACAAGAGCCGCTACTCGTTACGGAAAACGTGGGCAAGTATAATGTGCTGGTGAAGGTGGGGGGGGGTGGCATATCGGGTCAGGCGGGGGCTATTTCTCACGGTATTGCTCGGGCTTTAATTAGAGCCGACGAAAGGTTCAGGCCGGTACTGCGTGGGGACGGGCTGCTTACCCGGGATGCTCGGGTCAAGGAACGTAAGAAGGTCGGGCTCAGGCGGGCGCGCAAGGCGCCTCAATACACCAAGCGGTAAAGATTTGGGGTGAGTCGATTTGGGAATGTCATGGATTAAGGTGGTTCCTGAATTGCTGTATTGACCATTATGATATAATTGTAGTAATGAGAGAATAAAAGGTTTTTTATAATGGAAGAATTAGAAAAAGAGTTTAATTATTACTTGGAACATCAGGACGAACTCGTTGAAAAGTACAATGGTAAGTTCATCGTAATAAAGGATTGCGATGTAATAGGTGCGTTTGATTCAGAATTAGAAGCTGTTGAAAAGACTGCTGAACAGCATGAATTGGGCACATTTCTAGTGCAGAAATGCGAGCCTGGCACTGAAAGCCATACTGAAACATATCACTCAAGAGTGATGTTTGTGTAAGGATATTTTATGCAACCTCAAACAGTTGCATTTACCTCTAGTTACGATGGACTCTCGAATGTTCTAGTAAATAAAGTCTGTATATCCGAAGCATTCGCGCCCTCATCCCCGCAAATTCAAAGACCCTCTGATGCTAAAGAATATGACGCTCTGTGGGATACAGGGGCAACAGGTTCTGTTATTACCCGCAAGGTTGTTGATGAATGTGGGCTAAAGCCCACAGGTATGACTAATGTTCAGCATGCAAAAGGAACAGATACAACTTTTACATATCTCGTGAGCGTCTTCTTACCAAGCAATGTTTGCTTCACTTCATTGAGGGTAACTGAGGGTGATTTAGGTGGCAACATTGAAGTATTAATAGGCATGGATATAATA